>NZ_DITB01000013.1 GCF_002422095.1 Flavobacterium sp. UBA6195 | reverse complement strand
TTACTTCATTATCCACAGCAACAATATGAATTTCAGCAACATTTTTCAATTCCAATAAACCTGCATGAAGGTCTAAAATAGGAGCGGTTTTGATTAAAATGGTATTGGTATATTGATAATAAAAGTCTTGTAAATCGACTACATTTGGTAAACAATCGGCTAACATGAAGACTTTTCCTTTGGCATCATTTCTTCTGGATGGATCGATGTAGATGCAATCGAATTTCTGATTCAATTGTTCTAAAATTCTAGTGCTATCACCTTGAATACATTCAATATTTATTGCTTTTAGAACTTCGAAATTATGTTTTACGACTTGTGATAAATCGGCATTCAATTCGCAATGAATGACCGATTGGAATTGTTTTGAAAAGTAGTAGTCGTCAATACCAAATCCTCCCGTACAATCGATTAAATTTTCGCCTGAAACTAATGAAGCTTTATATTTTGCAGTAGTTTCTGACGAAGTTTGTTCGATTGAAATTTTTTCAGGATAAATATTATTTTCAGTTAAAAACCAAGTTGGAAGTTTGTCTTTCGCTTTCTTTTTCGCAATAATTTGATTGATGAGAACCGAATAATTTACTTCTGGAAATGGATTTTTCTTTAAAGCTAATTTTGAGCTATCTTTATTCAGATTTTTGTTGATAAAATCTTGTATTTCAGTTTGTAAAAGCAATTCTAAATTCAAAACTATAAGTTTTTGGTAAGGACTCTGATAATTCTATTTTCTGGTAAAAATTCTTTTCCAATTACTTTTAAAGAAGTATAAAACGGAACAGCGATAATCATTCCAGTAATTCCGAATAAAATTCCAGCAATTAAAATCACTAAAAAGATTTCGAGAGGATGTGAATTTGTACTTTTTGAGAAAATCAAAGGCGAACTGATATTATTATCAATTAATTGTACTACAAACATTCCAATTAAAACATAAATAGTTGTGGGTAATGTTTCTGAAGCAAAATCGGCACCAGTTCCAATACTACTAATCATAATTAGAATTCCAGCTACAAAAGTTGCAATAATTGGACCTACATAAGGAACGATATTGAACACAGCACACAATAAAGCAATTATTAAAGCATTATCGACTCCAAAAATTAAAAAAACAATAAAATATAAAACTAAAATAATGAACAATTGGAGTAATAATCCTAAGAAATATCTTGAAAGCATTTCATTTATTTTTTCTACAGAATTTATTACTTTTTCTTTTTGTTCAGTAGGTAAAACATTTTTAAAAGCGGTAGCAAAAGCGATTCTTTCTTTAAGCAGGAAAAATGAAATGAATAAAACCGATGCCAACCCCATTCCGATATTTCCAATGGTACTTACGATGTTATTTAAAAAATTAGGAATGAATTCAAAATTTGAAAATGAAGTTAAGTTTGATTTTGTAGCAATTTGTTGTAAATCTATATTGTGAGAATTCAAATAAAGTGTAACATCGGATAATAGTTGGTTGTAATTATTTTCAAGAGAATTAATATCTAAAAGCGATAAATTTTCTCCTTGTGAAATAATTAACGGAACAAAAAGTAAAATGATTCCCCAAATTAAAAGAATTACCATTATCAATGTGGTAACAACGGCTATTGTGTTTCTAAATTTGAGTCTTCTTCTTAAAAATAAAACAAATGGGTACAATAAAAGTGTAAAAACAACAGATACAATGCAGTAGACAATTACTGTGGTAATTTTATATAAGAAAAATAACAGAAATGAAATAGCTGCAATTATTCCAACTGCTCTTACAATTCCTAGAGATAATTCTTTTGCTGTCATTTTTTAGTTTTTAAATGCGTAATTTAAAATATTTGCACCCATTTTTAGTGCTTTTTCTCTAACACTTTGTGGATTGTTGTGTACTTCAGCATCTTCCCAACCATCGCCTAAGTCGGTTTCGTAGGTGTAAAGTAACACAATTCTACCTTCGATAAAAATTCCAAAAGCTTGTGGTTTTTGATTGTCATGTTCGTGAATTTTGGGTAATCCACCAGTAAAATTAAAAGGTTCTTGAAATAAAATGTGATTAGAAGGAATTTCTGTTAATGGATTATCAGGAAATATTTTTTTAATTTCTTTTCGGATGAATTCGTCCATACCGTAATTATCATCAATATGTAAAAATCCTCCTGAAGTAAGATAGTTGCGAAGATTTATAACATCATTCGGACTAAAAACAACATTTCCATGACCTGTTATATGCACGAATGGATAGGTGAATATTTCAGAACTTCCAACATCAACTGTTGCGATTTTAGTGTTGATTTTAGTATTGATGTTTTGATTGCAAAATTTAGCCAAATTAGGTAAAGAAGTAGGATTCGCATACCAATCGCCACCACCAGAATATTTAGCAACAGCAATCTCTTGGGCATAACCCAAATTCCAAACCAATATTATAAGGACTAAGATTTTATTCATTTATCAAAGCAATTGTATGACAAGCTACTAAAGCAGCCGTTTCTGTTCGCAATCTTGTGTTTCCCAAAGTTACAGGAATAAATCCATTTTCAATAGCCAAATTGATTTCTTTTGTAGAAAAATCACCTTCTGGTCCAATTAAAATTGTAACTTTCTTGTCTTTGTTGACTTCGTTTTTAAACGATTTTTTATCCGTTTCTTCACAATGCGCGATGAATTTTTGTCCATCGATATTTAACTTTACGAATTGTGAGAATGAAATTGGTTCATTAATTTTTGGAATATAATAATGAAGCGATTGTTTCATGGCAGCTTGAATAATTTTTTCCGCTCGATCAATTTTATAAACTTTTCGTTCGGAATGATCGCAAATTATTGGCGTGATTTCATGAATACCAATTTCGGTTGCTTTTTCTAAAAACCATTCTAATCGGTCGTTCATTTTAGTTGGAGCAACTACAATATGCGTGTAAAATTTATCAGGTTCTTGGAAGGTTTCTTTTGTGATTTTAACTTCGCATTTTTTCTCAGAAGCTAAAATAATTTTCGATTCAAATAAAAAACCTAATCCATTAGTAATAAATATTGTATCGCTTTCTTTTTTACGTAAAACTTTAACTATATGCTTACTTTCTTCCTTGTCGAAAAAGAAAGTAATATCACCTTGTTTTATGTCGGGATTATAGAATAGTTGCATACGTTTAATTTTTATCTAACCAGTTTTTCCAATCTTTTCCTACGTTCTCCCAATTATATATTTCATAGTTTGGTTCTCTATTTTCATTAACTGGAAAAAAATTATGTTCTACATCCAAATAAGGTTTGAACGTTAAATTTTTTAACTCAGATTGAATACTTTCAATTTGCA
>NZ_DITB01000040.1 GCF_002422095.1 Flavobacterium sp. UBA6195 | reverse complement strand
AAAAGGCCTATAAGATATTTTTTTTATATATTTATCTAAATTATTTTCATTCTTAATATTATCATACCCTTCTAGAATATTCCATCCATTTTTTTTCTTTACATTGAATTTTTGGTGTAATAGTTCAGTATCTCTTTCGGTATTTTGAAATTCAACAAAATAACTTAAAAGTTTTTCCTTGGATTCATTAATTACAAATTCATCATGTGCGGTTGTTAAACCTACCCCGTTAATTGTAAAAAAGTCGTTTACCGAAAAACCTTTTTGATAAAATTCATTTTTTAAATTATCTGTTTTAGAAAATAAATATAGTGGTTCTTTCAAATCAATATTTTCAAACTTTATTGATTTTAAACAGTTATTATTTAAAAAATCATATTTTCCATCCCTAATTCCATACAAATCAAAATGAAAAACTTCAGCTAATTTATCTTTTTTATTTCCTTCTTTTTTTATAAAAAAATTAATAGATACTCCTTGCTTAATGTCAAAAACATTTTGATCTATTGAGCCATCGGGTGATGTTTCTTTTTTGTTGCTATTTCCGTGTAAATCTATCGTATAAATTTTATCATATGTTTTTAATAAATTCCAACGCATACCTCTAAATGTCGGATTATCTAAAAATCCGTGTGGGTTAATAAATGCTAATATTCCACTTCCATTTTTATCTATAAAGTGTTGCCCAAAACGCATGAATTTTACATAATCGTCATTTATCCATTTTGGATTTCGCTCTTTTAATTTCTCTTTTCCTCCTGGTTCTTTTTTGTAATCTTCCATTAGGTTCATAATCCATTCCCCTTTATTGGCGCTTTCACCACTATAAGGTGGATTTCCAATCACTACCATTACAGGTGCATCTCTTTTTATGGCATTCGCTTGGTCGGCTTCGTCACTTAACCAACTACTAAATAGGGTTTGGGTATCGGGGTGTGCTTCTTCTAATGAGTTGGTCAAAAATATTTTCAATCTCTGAGATTCCCCTCCTTTGGAGGGGTGCCCATCGGGCGGGGTGGTTGGCTTGTAACCTGTTTCGGTTAATAGCATGTCCATTTTCAAATGTGCCATGGCATAACTCGCCATTAGCAACTCAAAGCCGTTTAATCTTGGTATTAAATCGTTGGTTACATACTTGCTCCAAATTCCTTGTTGACCTTCAAATTTCTTGTGTATGTGTTTTACTACTTCGGCAAGGAAAGTTCCTGTTCCTGTTGCTGGGTCTAAGATTTGTACTTTGTGAACTTCTGTTTCAGTTGCAACCTCTTTTATTTTGGAGTTGGCACCCGTTCCCGTTTGGGTAACCGCTTTTTTCTTAATTTTTATTTTGCTGGTATCGGCTAAACCATTTGGTAAGTTAAACTCGGTTTTTAAAATATCATCTACGGCACGAACAATAAAATTAACCACAGGTTGCGGTGTGTACCAAACTCCTCTTGCTTTTCTTAAGGCGGGATTGTATTCCCCTAAAAACGTTTCGTAAAAGTGAACTACAGGGTCTTCCTGTTTGGTGCTTTTACCAAAGTTTTTCATAATTTGAGCCACGTCTGAAGCTAGGAAAATATTAACCAACTCGTCAACTATCCAAGTTAAACGGGTATCTAAATCAAAACCCGCAATGTCTTGAAATAATTTTCTAAGAAAAGGATTTGATTTTGGAATCAATTCAGCCGCTTCCATTCTTGAAAATGTTGGTAATGTAGGGTCATGATAACGAGCTGCAAACATACCATAAGCAATGGTTTGAGCGTAAATATCCGAAAACGCTTTGTTATCGATGTCGTGTATCAACATTTGTTGAAACGAAAGCATTTGTGCTTTTAGTTGCGAACGTTTGCCTTCTTGGTCGTCATGGTTTAATGATTTCTCAATAACGTCAGCCATTAAACGAGCCTTCCCCGCCATCATTTGAGCCAATTTAGTAGGTGACTTTATGGTTTGGGAAATGGTTTCGGCAAAGTTTTTTATTAGTTGGTTAAATTGGTCAAAGTTTTCCGTAATCGGAACAATTTCAACCGATTTACCATCCTGAGCTTGTCGAAGGGTAGCAATAGCAATTTTGGTGGTTAGTTCTCCATCTTTGTAAAAATGGAAATCCATATAATCAGTAAAAATCAAATTGGATAATCCCGATTTGTATCGGTCAAATTGTTCTTTTAAGGTTTTGCTTCCTAAATCTACTCCAATGTCTTTCGCTTCAATGTAACCAACAGGAACGTCTTTGCGGGTCAATACATAATCAGGCGCGCCGCAATCCACTCGAGCGGGTTCGTTGGTTACCAAAACATCGGGCAAAATTGCCATGATAAGGTTTTGTAAATCACCACGATAGGAATGTTCTCGAGCGTTTCCTGTTTTATAAAGCGTATTTATTTTATCGATGTATTGAGAAAGTGTCATTATTGATGTGATT
Source organism: Flavobacterium sp. UBA6195 (assembly GCF_002422095.1). Lineage (GTDB taxonomy): Bacteria > Bacteroidota > Bacteroidia > Flavobacteriales > Flavobacteriaceae > Flavobacterium. Next base: position 35,356 of record NZ_DITB01000040.1, on the reverse strand, counting down.
TTTTACAATTCCAAACCTACAAAAAAATAGTACGTTAACCAATGGAATCTTTTGGTTTGTAAGTGTACAATTTAAAAAAAATTAAAAATTTTTTTATATTTTATATAAAAATACTGTACATTTACCATATTATTTCGATACGAATAGCGGGAACTATTCGAGGCTTTCGATAGAATTTAGCTCAAAAACGGGTAACTAGCTCCATTTTTTTGAGCTTTTTTCATGCCTTTTTTTATAAAAAACCTACTTTTTTGTTTCTTTTTCGTTCAATTTTAATTCATTAAACCCTTTTTTTCAACTCGTCAAGTCGAGTTTTTCAATTCGTCAGGTCGAGTTTTTCAACTGCACTTGTCGAATTAGAAGTGTTTTTTGTGCAAAAAAAAGCCCCGAACGCGGGAACGTTCGAGGCTTTCGAGAGAGATTTAATCTCACAAGCGGGTAACTAGCTCGCTTTTTGGTAACTTAACGTACCTAGCATTTGTTTCAGCTTTTTAGCTGGACGAAACAAAATGCGACTTTTCTTGATGTCCGTTGCCGTAACATCTTCTGCAAGGTCTTGCCCGGTAGCACTCACACTCACTTGAAAAGTGCCTACATGACCTAATTTTACAATTCTACCTTGGCTAAGTTCTAAGAGCATATTGCGCTCTAAGGCTCTTAACACGGCATAACAATCGGTATCAGTTAACGTACACTGATACGAAATAATCTCGGCTAACGACTCTAAAGAGGTTTCACCATTTGCAATCGAAGTTGCATAAAACTTTTCAGGCGCTGTAATGTCCTGTGGATTCTTCTTAGGAAGAACTTTAAATTTAATACTCATTTTTTAATGTATTAAATTGATAAATAATTTTTTAGCTAAGTACATCGCAAAGTATGCCTTACTGCTTTTACAAAGTTTATAATTTGAAATGATAAATGAAAGTCAAAGTTATTCACAATTTGTAGGTTTTTTTAACAAAGCTGGTAATTGTCAGTAAATCAATATAATTTTTTAACCTATTGAATTTCAAACAATTATATTTACACAAATTACATATCATATCGCTCAGACCATCTGAAAAATAAGCAGCTCACAAAATTTATGTTGCTTGGAAGAAAGTATTCTTTTTCAACACATCAAAGCTTTGTTTGCTATTGAAAAATTGTATAATGATAATTTAAGGGCAAGGGCAAGAACAAGTTCAAGGGCAAGAACAAGTTCAAGGGCAAAAATAAATAGCGATGCTTAGCAGCATGACAAACTGGGCGGTTAGAAAACTCAAATAAGTAAAACGCTCTGTGTAGCTCTCTCAACGCAATTCTCTTCAAAAGAAACTCGGTGTAGCTCGGTGTAAAATCTTAACCACAACGCGCACTAAGAAAGCACAAAGAACACAAAGCTTTACGAAGTAAAAGCCAACCCATCACCCATCATCAATCACTTATACAAGAGATGCTTTACAGCATGACAAACGGTGCGATTAGAAAACTCAAATAAGTGAAACGCTCGGTGTAGCTCTCTCAACGCAATCCAAATAAAAAGAAACTCTGTGCAGCTCGGTGTAAAACACTATGTAGCAAATTATCACTTATACAAGAGATGCTTTACAGCATGACAAACGGTGCGGTTAGAAAACTCAAATAAGTAAAACGCTCAGTACAACTCTCTCAACACAAACCACTTCAAAGAAACTTCCTGTAACTCTGTGCAAAACTTAGTGCTACTTTGTGTAACTAAAAAATCTGCCAACAAAATCAACTATTTCAAATACTTTTCTCCTATCACTTTTCTAATCGAAACAAAACCAATTTTCCCCAAATCAATTTCCGAACGTTTCACCCAAATTAATTCCTGAATTTCGTCTTCAGCAGCTACATTAATTACATCTGAAGGCAAGGCGCATTCATAAAAAATATCCATCGTTCGGTACGGCACGTTTTTGTACAAATAATTATTTGGTGAAGTCGTAATATACTTTAAATCCGAAGGCTGCAAATTTAATCCCAACTCCTCTCTAATCTCTCTACAAGCCGCTTCTTCCGCCGTTTCATTTGGGTCGATAAATCCTCCAGGTAAATCCCATTTCCCTTTGTCTGGGTCCACATTTCGAACCGTAAACAACACCTTGTCTTCAAACGTAAAAACAAGCGCTACAGCCGCCGCAATATTATGATAATAAGTAAACCCACAATCCTCACATAAAAACCGACGATTATCAGGAAACGAAAAATGCGTTGAAGCACAACTTGGACAAAATTTAAAAAAAGTCATTTTTAAGTGATTAGTGATTAGTGCAAATTTACTTTTAAATTTTCAATTTGAACTTGAAACCTGAAACTTGAAACCTAAAAACTATATAACTATCTTTGCCTAATGAAGCACTTAGTCATCATTGGAGCCGTATGGCCAGAACCCAATTCAACCGCAGCAGGAAACAGAATGTTGCAACTCATTGCCTTGTTTCAAAAGCAAGACTATGACATCACGTTTTTGTGTTCGGCAATGCCTTCGGATTTTTCGTTTGATTTGATTACCATTTCAGTTAAAACGCAAGCGATTCAATTAAATGACAGTTCTTTCGATACACTCATCAAAGAGTTAAATCCCGATGCAGTGCTTTTTGACCGTTTTATGATTGAAGAACAATACGGCTGGCGTGTGATGGAAAACTGCCCGAATGCCTTACGAATTTTAGACACTGAAGATTTACATTTCTTAAGAAAAGCCCGAGAAGTAGCGTTCAAACAAAATCGCGAATTGGTCTTTGAAGATTATATTTCCGATGTTTTTAAACGCGAAATGGCTTCTATTTACAGATGTGATTTGACTTTATTAATTTCCGAATACGAAATGCAATTGGCTACGGAAACATTCAAAATTGACGCTTCTCTTTTGTACTATTTGCCTTTTCTATCGGAAGAAATAAATATAAATGTTCCAAAATTTGAAGAACGAAATCATTTTATAAGCATCGGCAACTTTTTGCACGAACCTAATTGGCAAACCGTTTTACAATTAAAAAAACAGTGGAAATCCATCAAAAAACAACTTCCTGAAGCTGAACTTCACGTTTATGGTGCATATGTTTCGGAAAAAGCCAAGCAATTACACAATGAAAAAGAAGGTTTCTTAATCAAAGGAAGAGCCGAAAGCGTTAGAGACGTGTATGCAAAAGCAAAAGTTTTATTAGCGCCAATTCCTTACGGAGCGGGTTTGAAAGGCAAATTATTTGAAGCTATGCAATTAGGATTACCTTCTGTTACAACAAAAATGGGTGCCGAAGGAATGCACGGCAATTTAGATTGGAACGGATTCATCACTTCCGATGAGAATGAATTTGTAGAAAAAGCAGTCGAATTATATACCAATAAATCCCTTTGGGAAACCGCTCAACAAAACGGATATGAGATTATAGAAAAACGTTTTAAAAAGGAATTATTTGCAAGAGATTTTATCAATCAAGTAGAATATCTTCAAGAGCATTTGAAAACACACAGAAACCAAAACTTCTTAGGACAAATACTACAACACCAAAGTTTACAAAGCACCAAGTATATGAGTAAATGGATTGAAGCGAAGAATAGTTGACAGTCACAGTTGACAGTCGCAGAATATCTGAAAACTGAGACTGAGACTGCATACTTTTATCCATGAGATGAAAATGATTTTGTAGCAAAAGCGGTCGAATTATATACCAATAAATCCCTTTGGGAAACCGCTCAACAAAACGGTTATGAAATGATTGAAAAACGTTTCAAAAAGAAATTATATGAAACTGATTTTATGAATAGAATTGAAGAACTTAAAATGGATTTAAAAAACCATAGAAACCAAAACTTTTGGGGACAAGTTTTACAACATCAAAGTTTACAGAGTACGAAGTATATGAGCAAGTGGATTGAAGCTAAGAATAGTTGACAGTCGCAGTTGACAGTCGCAGTATATTCACTGAACACTGAGACTGCATACTTTCATCCATGAGATGAAAATGATTTTGTAGCAAAAGCGGTCGAATTATATACCAATAAATCGCTTTGGGAAACCGCTCAACAAAATGGTTATGAAATCATCAAAAACCGCTTCAAAAAAGAATTATTTGCAAGTGATTTTATGAATAGAATTGAAGAACTTCAAATGGATTTAAAAAACCATAGAAACCAAAACTTTTGGGGACAAATTTTACAACATCAAAGTTTACAGAATACGAAGTATATGAGAAAGTGGATTGAAGCGAAGAATAGTTGACAGTCGCAGAATATCTGAAAACTGAGACTGAGACTGCATACTTTCATCCATGAGATGAAGATGATTTTGTAGCAAAAACGGTCGAATTATATACCAATAAATCAATTTGGAAAACCGCTCAAAAAAACGGTTATGAGATTATCGAAAAACGTTTCAAAAAAGAATTATTTGCAAGTGATTTCATAACTAAAGTAGCACATATTCAAGAACATTTGAAAACACATAGAAATCAAAACTTCTTGGGACAAATATTGCAACATCAAAGTCTACAAAGCACGAAGTATATGAGTAAGTGGATTGAAGCGAAGAATAGTTGACAGTCACAGTTTTCAGTCGCAGTATATTCACTGAACACTGAGACTGAGACTACAAACTTTTACCCATGAATCGTCTCCGATTTCCCGTAACTCGCAATTACTTTAGCTTCAAATTCTAGCCATTCTTCCCAACGCTTTTTAACGTCATAACCTTCTTCTGCTAATTCGTTTGCAAATTGCAAGAAAGAAGTGTAATGATTGGCTTCTGAAATCATTAATTCACGATAAAATTTTGCTAGTTCTTCGTCTTTGATATTATCAGAAAGCACTTTAAAACGTTCGCAGCTTCTGGCTTCAATCATAGCAGCAAACAACATACGTTCCACAATCAAATGTTTGCGATTTCCTGGCTTCATGAACTTGAACAAATCGTTTACATAACTGTCTTTTCGTTCTCGCCCTAATACCCAACCACGCGCTTTGATAATCTCATGCACTTGCTCAAAATGATCCATTTCTTCTTTCGCAATCTTCGTCAACTCGGTAGTAATTTCTGTGAACTCAGGCAACATATTGATTAACATAATGGCGTTAGAAGACGCTTTCAATTCGCACCAAGCATGATCGGTTAGAATTTCTTCTAAATTTCCTTCTGCTATGTTGGCCCATCTTGGGTCGGTTGGTAATTTTAAACGAAACATTGGATAAATGATTTAGTTGTGCAAATTTAGGAAATAATACTTGTAAACGGAGAATAAGTTCAAGGGCAAGTTCAAATTCAAAATTCAAGTACAAACCCGCTACACCCCTAAAGTCCCCTCAAGGGGACAATTCTTTCTAAGAATATTTATTTTATTAGCATTTCATAAGAACTACTCTAACCGTTGCCTGAGGCTCTCGAAGGCAAAAGGTACCTAAAAAATCCGTCACCACCAGCGCTCCGCCTAGGCGGTCCCGTTTTATCCGCGTGCCAACTCAAGGGCAAGTTCAAAATCAAGTTCAAAATCAAGTACAAACTCGAAACACCCCTAATCCCGATAGCTATCGGGACCTCAAGGGGACAATCCTACTTTACACTATCAATGTAATACGTTTTCTCAGAAATTCAAGTTACTAATCTAGTTACTCCTTACCGACCTTTGCGAAAAAACTTAGCGTTCTTTGCGTTTAAATAAAATCATCCTTGTTCTAAACTGTAACCTAAATTCCTAAATTAGAAATATCCCATTGTTTATCAACATTATACTGAATATGTCCCTTCTCAATTTCTAACGGACAATCGAAGTTATTCGTATACAAACCACCCGTTCCTAAACCTTGCGGCATGGGATTATTGAGTGTGAAAGTAAATTGCGTAATCGCATTTAATCCGATGTTGCTTTCTAATGCAGAAGTAATCCACCAACCGATATTTAAACTTTCGGCAATCGAAATCCATTCTAATGTTCCTTTGAAACCACCGACTAAACTTGGTTTTAAAATGATGTATTGGGGTTGAATTTCTTCTAGTAATTTTCGTTTTTTCTCAATTCCAAAAACACCAATTAATTCTTCGTCTAACGCGATTGGAAAAGGCGTTTGTTGACAAAGGATTTTCATCTCTTGAATTTGATTGAATTTAATTGGTTGTTCTATACTATGTAATTCAAATTCATTTAATTGATTCAATTTACTTAAAGCTTCATTCGAATTAAAAGCACCATTAGCATCTACTCGAATTTCAATGGTTTTAGCATCAAAATTTTGACGAATGAATCGCAACAAACCTAATTCTTTTTCGAAATCAATCGCTCCAATTTTCAGTTTTATACACGAAAATCCTTGTGCTATTTTTTCTTCGATTTGGGTTTTCATGAAGTGCTCCTCGCCCATCCAAACCAAACCGTTGATTAACATATTCTTTTTACCAGTTGTAAAATCAGAAGGAAATAAATCGAAAGGTGTTTTCGACTGTAAAGACAAAAACGCCATTTCTAAACCAAATTGAATCGAAGGAAACTCTAGTAATGCATCCCACAATTGGTCTTTTTCCAAATGAATGTTCTGGCATACCCATTGTAATTTTTCTTCATATTCTGGTCTATCATCAATAGAAAGGGTTCGTAAAATACCACACTCACCAATTCCAATTTTACCATTATCTTCCAAGATTAAAAACCAAGTTTCTTTCTCTGTCATTACACCTCGAGAAGTGCCACTTGGACGTTTAAAATTTAGGATGTATTTTTTGTAGGTTGCTTTCATATCCAAGTACAAGTGCAAATTCAAGTACAAATTTCAAAGTTTTAAAGTTGATTTTTGTACTTAAACTTGCTATTGATATTTTATTCTAAAACTCTCAAGATTTTCTTGAAATTATCTGTTGGTAATTTGTGTTTTTCGAAAGTTATGAAATCCGATTTCGTTTGTGCTATCCAGGTTTTGCCATTAGATAAACTCTCATGTGCGTATTTTTTGTGAATATCTTTGGATTCTGAAATCTTATTAGTAAACAAATAAACGTGAGCTAAATTCAACTGAAAATGAATTTCAGATGGATTCAATTTTATGCCTTTATTATACGTTTCTTCTGCTTTTGTGAATTGTTTTGAATACAAATAATAATCGCCCAAGATTTGATAATCTAAGTAAGTCGCTCTTTTTTTGGCAAACATTTCGGTGAAAAGAATTGAAATCGCTTCTTCATAATTTCCTTTTTGGAAAGCAGCATTTGATTTCTCTCGAATGATATCGTAATACGCTTTTACTTCCCCAGTTTCTTTTAAACTTTCTTCCGTAAGCTTTTCAATGGCATTATTTTTCTCTACAACTAAAAGTTGAGAAAACTCTCTGTAGGTGTACTTTTTACTGATGTTTTCTAGAAAAGCAGCATAAAAAGCGTCTTTTTTTGTCAATTTTGAAACTACGGGAAGCTTTTTTGCGGTATTTAAAATTTCATTCTTTACTGTTTTATCCCAACCTCTACTCGCTTTATAATCGACCCAAGGCACCACTTCTAAAACGATTTTTTGTTTCATCACCCAATTTTGACTTTCAAATCCGAACCATAAATTAGGTAAATTGGTCAAACATAACGAAGAAGACGAAATCAACTTGGCATCTTTGTTTACCTTTTCTTTTTGTTCCCAGCACGCTCTATCGGTTTTACCTTCTTTTAAAAATAAATTGGCAGAATTCGCCTCTTGAAACAAGGCAAACGTACACTTATCATCACCCGAAATAGCAGAAGTTAAATGAATCGCACCAGCCGTTCCTTGGCTAATTCCAGTAGGATCAGGAATCGCTTTCAATACCGAAACCAAACTCGAAGTCAGTTTCTGATTTTCATCCAAAACCGTGACTCTATAAACGAATTCAGTCGTTCCAACTGGTAAATCTTCTGTTTTGATTAAAGCGCGTTTTCCGGCTGAAAGTGTTATTTCTTTTGTAGTAGCACGTTCTTTGTCCCAAAAACCATCTTTCTGAGCATAAATTGAGCTTGAAAATAATACGGCGGATACGAAATATAATAATTTGTTCATTTTATTTTTTTAAAAACACATAGAATCATAGTTCTACTTGGTGTTTATTTTGAGGCATTATACTTTACACAGAAAACATAGTTTAAAATACTATGTGCCTATTGTGTTTAATTACCCATTCAATTTTTGTACCAAATTTACAATTCGATACTTGCTCCAATTTCTAATAACATCAAATCTTTTCCTTTATCGAAAAATTTGCGTTTCGCTTCTTCATGATTGATTTCGATGTAACCAAACGTATCAAAATGATAGCCTAACACTTTATCGCATTGTACAAAATCAGAAGCAATAATAGCATCTTCAACGTCCATAGTGAAGTTGCTTCCAATTGGTAAAATGGCTAAATCTAATTTAGTTCGCATTGGAATTAGTTTCATATCCATAGTTAAAGCGGTATCGCCTGCGATGTAGATGTTTTTGTGTTCGCCTTCAATAACAAATCCGCCAGGTTGTCCTCCGTAGCTTCCATCAGGAAAAGAAGAAGTGTGTAACGCAATTACATATTTAACTGTTCCAAACTCAAAATCCCAACTTCCGCCGTGATTCATAGGATGGTAATTAAAACCTTTGTTTCCGTAATGTGAAGCAATTTCGTAGTTAGAAACAATAACCGCTTCAGTACGTTTAGCAATCGCCTCTACGTCCAAAATATGGTCTTGATGTGCGTGAGTTAGCAATATATAATCCGCTTTCAACGTATTGATATCAATATGAGAAGCCTTTGGATTTCCAGAAATGAACGGGTCCACTAAAATGTGAACTTCATTAACTTCAATTCCGATACAAGCGTGTCCGTAAAATGTGATTTTCATAGATTTTATTTTAGTGATTAGTAAAAAGTATTTTTTATCCAATTAGTTAAAAATACCACATTTATAAAAAAAAGTAAACTAATAATGAAAGTACCTAGAGCGACAACTTTTAATTGTGAATCAAACTCTTTAGGAATACTATTCTTCTTAACAAAGAAAATATGATTTGTAAACAAAACAAAACAAACAATTACTACTAAACTTTGGAGGTTCAAAAGAACTTCAAAAAACATAAATAATACTGTTGCTGTGATGATTAAAAAGTACTGATATTTTTTCGCATTCTCTAATCCCATTTTCACTACCAACGTATTCTTTCCAGCGATTTTATCATTTTCAATATCGCGCATATTATTCAAATTCAATACAGCTACACTTAATAATCCGATGGCTGTTGCGGGTAAGAATAATTTCCAATCGATAAAATGGGTAAACAAAAAATTAGAACCAATTACCGAAACCAATCCAAAGAAAATAAACACAAACACATCTCCAAAACCGCTATACCCATATGCGCTTTTCCCAACCGTATATTTAATAGCTGCTCCGATAGAACCAATTCCTAATAAGATGAATATCAAACTTAAGGCGAAATTCTCTTTTCCAAAAGCTATGTAAATCAATAACAGCGCAATAATGAAAGTCAAAATAGCTGTGATGATAACCGCTTTTTTCATTTGCTCGGCTGTGATAACTCCGGCTGCTACTAAACGTTTTTCGCCTATTCTATTTGCATCGGTTCCTTTTACGCCATCACCGTAATCGTTGGCGTAATTGGACAATACTTGTAATCCTAACGTAGTTAATAACGCCAAAACCACAATTCTCCAATCGGAATATCCTTGATAATAGGCATAAGCGCTTCCTACAATTATTCCAGAAACGGAAAGTGGTAAAGTTCGTAATCGTGCGGCTTGTATCCAGTGTTTCATTATTTAATTATTTTAATTAAAATCAAGTTCAAGGGCAAGTTCAAGTTCAAGAGCAATGGTTTTCGCTTCGCTCTAATGTAAGCCTACTTCGTAGGAGATTCCTACTTCGGCGGAATAACAAAACTAAGTCAATAATATCAAACTCCCAACTTCCTACTCCAATCTCCAATCTCCCATCTCCAAACTTCTAACTTCTAACTTCTAACTTCTAACTTCCTACTTCCAACTCCACTACATCCAATTCTTTTCCCAAGTTTCCACTTGATACAACCAATAATTAACCAATTGCTTAATTTCGGTGTAATTTCCTGTGGTAAAACTTACGGTTCCTCCTGCTGTTGATAGCGTAACCGAACCGATATTCGTTGCTTTTTGCCAAAAAAATTGTTGGGTTTCGATAGCTTGAATTTTATAGGGTTCTATAATTGTCGTATCAATATCCCAAGCGCCATTTTGTTTGATGATGAAATCATTGGAAACAAAAAGTTTGTAATTTTTAAACGAAAACCAAAGCATCACTCCGGCGAAAACAGAAAAAATAGCTGTATACATGAACCAATCGTTCCAAGCTACAAAATCCGTTTTGTGATTTAGGAATAAGGTTACGACTATTGGAACTAATAAAAAGAAAAACGTATTCACCGCTAATTTTCTCCAATTCGGCAAATACATCGTTCCTTTTTGAGGTAATTGCCCTAATAACAATTTTAGAATAGCATCGCGTTCGTTTTCAGTACAACCTGGGACTTCAATTTGGTCTTTTTCTTTTACTTTCTCAGCATCACTTGAGGCTTGATGTATGCCAATCGTGGTTACATCCAATTTCTTTTGAAAGTAGTTTTGAGTAACTTTAATTTTTTGAACTTTATTTGGATTCAACAAGGTGTTTTTTGTCGAAAGTAATCCGTATGACAGAATAATCGCTTGTTTGCTTTTCTGAATGGTGAAATCGAAGTACTTCAAAATTGTTCGAACCAAATTCACTAGTAAAATCAAGGTAATAAAGAAACCTATTACAATAAGAATAGAAGTATAGATAGGTAAAGTATCCAAATAACTAGTTACTTGATCTTCATTTATCACCTCTGCATTCATTTGTTGCAAATTCTCAACAATGGTTGTAAAAAACAGGAAAATTAAAGCAAAACTTTTAATATAATTCGAAGTAAATCCGATTTTAATCAAACTTGGTAATCCAATTTTTATAAAGGATGTTGGCGTTATCTCTTCAACATTTTTTTCAGCATTCTCAGTCAGTTCTAATTGCGAATGATTGATTAATCGTTCTTTCAGAATAGTTGCCAACTCATGAGAAATGGCACTAATAGAAGCTTCTTTTTTATCGCTTCCAGCAGTGTCAATTTCCAATTTATGAACCCCAACCAAACGTTGAATTAAACTTTGATTGATATTAACTTGCTGAATTTTATGCAACTGAATGGTGATTCTCGTTTTATTCAATACGCCTTTTTGAATGACAAACTCACCATTTTCTTCATCAATATGAAAGGTAAAAAACAAATATTGTAAGTACGAAATAATTGCAATTATCAAAACAACACCCGCTACACTTCCAAAGAAAACCAATTTATTAAGCGAATCAAACTTGACTAACCAAATCAACAACATCGGCCACAAAGCACGAACCGTCTTCTGCAAGGAATTGGCAAACATAACCAAAATCCCCGGAAGCGATTGTCGTTGCGGCTGTGAAAAATCAACTGATTTATTCATGTTCTTCAGATAACAGAGTTTCTGTTGGTACTACTTCAATGGGTTCGTCTTGCTTGGGCGGATTAATTTTTTGGGAAACCAAATTCTTAATGATTTGGGCATCAGCCAAAAGCAAACCAGGAATTTCTAAATCCGAACTACTACCACCAGCGGTGAATAATTCAACAGAAGCCAAACCTAATTTTCTAGAAATAAATCCCTGATGCAAAGCAACATGCTGTACTCTATTAAAAGGAATAATCGTCGTAGTCTCCGAAATTAATCCCGATTTATAAATGGCGTCGTGTTCTCTAAAAGCATACCCTTTTTTCTGAAAACTAAATTTTGTAAACACAACTAATCCTGCTAAAAACAATACTAGTCCAACTAAAATTGCCATCCAAATTATATTGGAAAAAGCATCTTGATTGAAGTAAAACAAGGCTGAAAATCCTCCAATAACCAATAGTAAAAGCAATGAAAAATTAAAAAGTAAAACTGTAATATACTTGGGATTTAAACCTTTCAATTGCACTTCTTCGAATTTCGGAAGTTGGTTTAAGTCGATGGAATTATTGGTGAATTCTTTCATATTTAAAATTTAAAGCCAAGACCTAAATTGATAAAATGCGTATTAGCAGCTCCATCAAAATCATTAGAATTTATTGGAAAATATTTGTAATTACCTTCTATAAAAAACAAATCAGAAACATGATATTTTAAACCCGGATTAATTGTTAAACCATTGAAGTTAAGTTTTTTTTCTCGTATTGTTATTGCTGGATCCATTGGGTCAGAAATACCAGTAACATATTTGAAATCATTTGAAAAAAAAGCATATCCTATACCAAAGAACGGTTTTAATTTACCTTTAAAAACGTCAACTTCAATACTAGCATTGGGGTTCCAAATTAGGATATCATTTTGTAAAAATAAATCTCTAGATTGCAAATAGTCGATATTCAAACCTCCAAAAATCGAAATCATTTCATTTTGATAAATTGCGTAATTAGCGGAAATACCGACAATTCCATTAAAACCGTCACTAATAATGTTTTCATTACGAAGATTTCCAACGTAATGAACTCCTACTTGAAATTTAGTCTCTTTTTTAACGTCTGTATTTTCTTGAGCTAATGATACATTACCCAACAATACTAGTAACCCGAATGCGATTTTTTTCATGAGTCTTTATTCTATTCTCTTAGTTATGGCAAATATTTCTTTTCAAAATTTGGTTTACGTTTTTCTAAGAACGCATCTCTTCCTTCTTTGGCTTCGTCTGTCATGTAAGCTAAACGAGTCGCTTCACCAGCAAAAACTTGTTGGCCTACCATTCCATCATCTGTTAAATTCATGGCAAATTTTAGCATTTTGATTGAGGTTGGAGATTTTGCTAAGATTTCTTGTGCCCACTCATAAGCCGTAACTTCTAACTCCGCATGAGGAATAACTGCATTTACCATTCCCATTTCGAAAGCTTCTTGAGCCGAGTAATTTCTACCTAAGAAGAAAATTTCTCTGGCTTTCTTTTGTCCCACCATTTTAGCTAAGTAAGCCGAACCGTAGCCTCCATCGAAACTCGTTACGTCAGCATCAGTCTGTTTGAAAATCGCGTGTTCTTTACTCGCTAAAGTCAAATCACAAACTACGTGAAGTGAATGTCCGCCACCAACAGCCCATCCTGGAACGACACAAATTACCGCTTTTGGCATAAAACGAATCATACGTTGTACTTCCAAAATGTTTAATCTGTGGTAACCATCCTCTCCTACGTAACCTTGGTGTCCACGCGCTTTTTGGTCGCCACCACTACAAAAACTCCAAATGCCATCTTTAGAACTTGGACCTTCTGCAGACAATAATACAACTCCAATTGAGGTATCTTCTTGTGCGTCATAAAATGCCTGAATTAATTCGGCAGTAGTTTTCGGACGAAAAGCATTTCTAACATCAGGACGATTGAAAGCGATTCGGGCAACACCATTGCATTTTTTATACGTAATATCTTCAAATTCTCTAACGGTTTTCCATTCTATTTTGCTCATTTTTTCAAATATTTAAGTCAATTTTATTAAATGTAATTTTCTGTAAAAATAATTCATTTTTTGCATTATATTGCAAGTCCAAAAGTAGATAATTAGAATATTTCATATCTAACATCTAAAGTAATTTTCAAGCATTTCATCATTTTCATTAATTTTATGATTTTCAAAATATTATCGTAATGATTTTCAAATCGGCAGTAAGTAAATTAAACAAATACATTTATGTTGGAGTAATCTTATTTTTATTACTCTTAACAATTCCTGCTCTTTTTGAAGACTCGTACGAGCCATTAGTTGTATTATTTACGATGCATTTCTTGATTATTTTATTTTTTTTATGGCTCTTTACAAGTACATACTATAGAATTGAAAACTCGGATTTACATTGGAAATCGGGTCCGTTTTATGGAAAAATTGATATTACTAAAATTTCTAAAATTGAATATCACAAAGGAATTTACGTACCAACTATTTGGAAACCAGCATTGAGTCATATTGGTTTAATTATTACCTATAATAAATATGATGATATTTACATTTCACCTGAAAAACAAGAAGAATTTATTGCTACATTGCAACGCCTAAATCCAAATATTACGTTTAAGAATACGCCTTATGTTGAATAAAATAGTACTTGTAGGTTTAAGCCTATTACTTTTTAATTGCCAAAATAAACCCGACGAAAACAAAGAATCTACCTTGAAAGATAAAGAAGGTAATGTTTCTGAATACGCTGTAAACTTTACTCCTCTAACTACCATCTATAAAAAACGAATGGGAAATGAAGTAGAAGCTTTCTATGATAAAAAATTTAATTCAAAAGATTTTAGCGGGTCGTTTTTAGTAGCTAAAAATGGAGAAATCCTATATGAAAATTATAGTGGCTATGCCTACAAAGAAAAAGGCGATTCGATTAAAGAAAGTACTCCTTTACACATCGCATCGGTAAGTAAAATTATTACAGCAGTAACAGTTTTGAAATTAGTCGATCAAAAAAAACTAGAATTAGACGCTACAGTAAAATCAATTTTACCTGAATTTCCGCACGAAGAAACTACAGTTAGAATGTTATTAAGTCATCGAAGTGGTTTGAGAAATTATGCTTATTTTACAGATGATAAAGGTGTTTGGGATAAAAAGAAAACATTAACCAATCAAGATGTTTTAACACTTTTAGCTACCAAAGATATTGGATTAGAATCAAAACCAGGAACACGTTTTGGTTATTGCAATACGAATTATGCTTTATTAGCTTTAATCATCGAAAAAGTAACCAACAAAACGTATCCAAAAGTACTTCAAGAAATGATTTTTGATCCTTTGGATATGAAAAATACTTTCGTTTTTGATGATTTAAACAAGAAAGACGAAGTGAGTCAATCTTACAAAAACAACTATTTACGTTTGGCTTTTGAGTTTTTGGATCAAGTATATGGTGATAAAAATATCTATTCTACTCCACGCGATTTACTGAAATTTGATTTGGCCTTATATTCCGACAAATTCTTGAGCGCTAAAATGAAAGAGGAAATGTACAAAGGCTACAGCTACGAAAGAAAAGGCACCAAAAACTACGGCTTAGGGATTCGAATGTTAGAATTTGAAACGGGTCAAAAATACTTCTTTCACAACGGTTGGTGGCATGGAAATACTTCATCAATGGTTACACTTCACAAAGATTCAGTTACCATTATTGCGTTATCGAATAAGTTTACTCGTAAAACCTATCAAACAAAACGTTTAGCTCCAAAATTTGGCGATTATCCGTTTAAATTTAATGCAGAAGAAGGCGAATAATTAGCCTATTTTCACAGAAGTCATCGTTAACGAACCTCCAACCGCTTTATCATTAAAGAATTCTACTTTATCATTATCTGTTTGAAGTGCTAAAATGTATAACAATGGATAATAATGGTCGGGTGTTGGTATAGCTAACGTTGCAGCTTTATGTAATTTTTCATATTGAATTAACTCTTTATGAAAGCCGTTTGAAATTTTATTTTTAAAAATATCATTCATTTCTAAAGCCCAATCAAATCCATACTCAGGTTCGCTAAGTTTATCCCAAGCTACCATTCGTAAATTGTGTACCATATTCCCGCTTCCGATAATTAAAACGCCTTTTTTACGAAGTGCTAATAATTGTTTTGCTAATTCATAATGATAAGCCGCAGGTTTGTAATAATCAATACTCAATTGCAAAACCGGAATATCCGCATCAGGATACATGTGTTTTACTACCGACCAAGTTCCGTGATCCAATCCCCAATCGTGGTCTAATTCCACCGCAGGATTGGTAATCAATTTTTGAATTTCAGTCGCCAATTCAGGACTTCCAGGTGCTGGGTATTGCACATCAAATAACGCTTGCGGAAAGCCTCCAAAATCGTGAATCGTTTTTGGATTTGACATTGCCGTAACCATTGTACCTTTTGTTAACCAGTGCGCTGAAACGACTACCACTGCTTTTGGTGTCGGAATTTCCTTCCCCATTTGTTGCCAACGTTGTGAAAACGCATTATCTTCAATAGCATTCATAGGCGAACCATGTCCGATGAATAAAACGGGCATCTTCTCCTCTTCTTCTCCTAATCCTTTTGTCCAATCGTAGAACGGTTGTATACTTGCCATAGCGATTCCTCCTGAAAGTAAAGTTATGAAATTCTTGCGATTCATAAATTAATATTTGTATATACAAATGTAATAATAAAAAGAATACAAAATACTAATTTAGGAAAAGTTTAGGAAAGCAACTCTATTTCAAAATATCTCAAAATAAAGAAAATAGAAATTAAATTGATTACAAGCGCGAACCAATAATACTTGTTATAACCCTCAGTATTTACTGCAATTTCATATAAGTTTAAAAGAGGTAAAATTACTACTGCAATCCAAATCGGAATCCAGATAATTTCGGTTTCAAAACCGATAAAATGAATGGTTTCAAAATTTTGGAAAATAGCAACGAAAATCATTACTAAAACAACAATACTAAGTAAAAGATATATTTTGTTTTTTGTTGCCATACTAAACCAAATAAATCCCGTCTTCTTTGATTTCGATAAGTTTTTGTTTGTATAAATTTCCAACGGCTTTTTTGAAATTCTTTTTACTCATTTTCAATACCGTTTTAATATCTTCAGGATGGGAATTATCCGTTAATCGTAAGAAACCACGATTGGCTTTTAATTCGTCTAAAATTATTTGCGAAGAAGGTTCGATTGCCTCTACTCCTACTTTACGTAGCATGACATCAATTTTACCATCAGGACGAATGTTTTTGATATACCCTTTGGTTTTCATTCCGGGTTTTACATCATCATACACTTCATTTTTATACGCTAAACCTTTGTGTTTTTGATTGATGATGCAATTGATTCCGCCTTCAGTAATGTGAGAAATTAAAATATCTACTTCTTCGTTGCGTTGTAAATCTAAATTTTCATTACTCAAAAACTGATTGGTTTTACTCGAAGCTACCAAACGATTAGTTTTTTCATCCATAGTCATGTAAACCAAGTAACGTTTGCCTTCTTCCATTGGGCGTGCTTGTTCTTTAAACGGAACAAACAAATCTTTCTCCAATCCCCAATCTAAAAAAGCTCCAAATTTGTTGATGTAATTTACTTTCAAATGCGCAAATTCGTTCAACTTAATATAAGGTTTTAACGTAGTTGCAACAGGGCGTTCTTCGTAATCTAAATACACAAATACGGTTAAATCATCGCCAATAGTAAATTCTTTTGGAACGTATTTATTTGGCAATAAAACATCATCTTCTTGTGTGTCTTCGCTTCCTAAAAACAAACCAACTTTTGTATCTCTAAGAATTTTTAACGTATTGAACTGTCCTATGTGTAACATAAATAAAAATAAATAAAGCGCAAAGGTAAGCATTTTAAAAATTAGAATTTAGAAATTAGAATTCCGAAATTAGAATTCCGAAATTCAGAAAACAAAAAACCACAAATCAATTATTGAAATGTGGTTTTTAAATTATGTATTTTAAAAATTAGATTCCGATTTCTAATTGAAAACGAACGTACCAATTTTGTTTGTTTGTACCATCGAAATAATTCAAATCACTCAAAGTAACTTCTCCTTGTAACTTGAAAGCATGTTCCCATAAATATTTGGTGACACCTAATGAATATTGTTTCGAATCAGGTGTTAATGCTTTGATATCATCATGCATATTTTGTGTAGAAAAACGACCAATGATTTCGTAGTTCGTTGGGAAAACATAACTCAATTGATAATCCATTCCGCTTCCCACAGGAACATAATTAAATTCCGTAATATCATCTGGATTAAAAGCGATTGGATCTTTTGCAGTTCTTGACATATAACTCGACATAAAAGCCCAACCGTTATATTTCAACATCGCATCTAACAAAATCGATTTCATAGTTTTTTGTTCGAATAAATCATTTCCAAGTTGCCCTTGTGTTCTTCTAGCTAAATTATTTTGATGAAAAGCTCCTGACAATAATAATCTTGGCTGTTCTTCACGAGCCACATCACCTTCAAAATTGGTTCCATCTTTTTTAAACGAACCAAAAGGCATTAATTCTAATTTTCCAGTCAAAGCCACTCCGTCATCGGCAGATTTTGTCCAGTTTCTTCCTTCACCAGTAGTTACTGCTGTTTTTACATTGTAAGAGAATTTATCTTTGTTCTCATTCAAGTAATAAGCCTGAAAACCAAAATCACGGTCTATAGTAAAACGAGCATTGTTAATACTTCTATCGGTTAACTGTAAAGCTCCTGATGAATTGACACGTTGACGATTTCCTGGTAATTTGGTTTGCCCAAAAAGAAAACTCCAATGTTTGTTAGGGCGATAAAAAACAGCTGCATCTCGAATGATATTGATGTTTTCACCATCTTGAATTTCACCCACATCACCTGGTGCGAAAGAAAGTTGAATTACATATAAAAAG
This sequence comes from Flavobacterium sp. UBA6195, assembly GCF_002422095.1. GTDB lineage: Bacteria > Bacteroidota > Bacteroidia > Flavobacteriales > Flavobacteriaceae > Flavobacterium. The sequence goes on along the minus strand of NZ_DITB01000040.1, from coordinate 16,896 downwards.
TGTGGATTACCTACATAACCATCAAAACGCAAACGCAAACGCCTAATTTCTCCCGAATAAGCAGCATCCTCATCTTCATTTTGAATGTAAGTTACACGATTTTGCATTCTAAAACGAATATTTAATTGAAATAAACTATCTGGCGATGTTATTCCTAATCCTTTTCCATAGCTATAATATGGAAGTGCAGCCAACTTTAAATCGTTGTCTTTTGTGGTTACTTTTACATCTTGAGCAACAGCAATAAAGCTGATTACAAGCAATAAAAAGGTTACTAATTTTTTCATTTGTTATGTTGTTGTTTATTTTGCGCAAACTTAACATTAAAACAAGGTTAAGTATGTTAAGTAAATATTACCTTTGCAAAAAATTAACGTTATGTCAAATATATACATTGGATATCATTTTACCATAGAACCATTAGAATTAGGTAGTGAAATTTTAATCGCAGAATTAGGTGAAAAAGCATTTGAAAGCTTCATCGAAACTGAAACTGGAATTTCGGCCTTTGTTCAAAAGGATCTATGGGATACAAATATATTAGAAGATATTCAAATTTTAGATAATCCAGAATTTAAAATCGAATATACTTTTGAAGAAATTGAGCAAGTAAATTGGAATGAAGAATGGGAGAAAAACTTCGAGCCCATTGATGTAGACGGAAAATGTCACGTAAGAGCACCATTTCATGAAAAAACAAATGCTGAATTTGACATCGTAATTGAACCTAAAATGAGTTTTGGAACAGGTCATCATGAAACCACTCACATGATGATTCAACATTTGTTAGAAACGGATTTAGTAGGAAAGAAAACCTTAGATATGGGATGTGGAACTGCCATTTTAGCCATTTTAGCTGAGATGAAAGGCGCACAACCTATTGACGCTATTGATATTGACAATTGGTGTTACTTAAACTCAATTGAAAATGCAGAGCGTAATAATTGCAAACATATTTCGGTTTACGAAGGAGATGCTTCTTTATTAGTGGGTAAAAAATATGATGTGATTATTGCTAACATCAACCGTAATATTTTATTAAACGATATGCAACAATATGTAGCTTGTTTAAACGAAAACGGAATTTTATTCTTAAGTGGATTCTATACTGAAGATATTCCTGTGATTTCGGAAAGTTGTACCTCTAAAGGTTTAACTTATGTTAAGCAATTTGAACGCAACAATTGGGTAGCTTTAAAATTTAAAAAATAGAATTTTGGATTTTATAATTAATATTATAAATTTGTTACGCAACCGATAAGAAAAAGAAAATGAGTACAATAGAAAAAATCAAAGAAGAAATTTTAGTTGAAGAAGCTATTGGTTTGAATCATGAAATTGTATTACATAATGACGATGTAAATACATTTGATCATGTAATTGACACTTTAGTTCGAGTATGCAATCATGATGATTTACAAGCAGAACAATGTGCAATTTTAGTTCATTACAAAGGAAAATGTACGGTTAAAACAGGTTCTCTGGAAGAATTAAAACCACAATGCTCTGCTCTATTAGATGCAGGTTTAAGTGCTGAATTGATATAAAAAAAGTCCCGATTAAATCGGGACTTTTTATGAACTCATTTTTCCAATAGCGCAACTTACATAAGACTTCGCTTTTTCCATTAAACTATTGGCTTCTCCATCTTCGGGATATCCTAATGATTTTAATTTTTCTTTAACTTCCTGTAACTTTTCATCCGTTCCATAATCAAATGTTACCGAACTTTCTTCAACATTTACAGCAACATTTTGTATCGTTTCGATAGATGAAATTCCTTTGGAAATTGTATTAGCGCAACCGCCACATTTTAAATTTTGTATAGGAATTGTTGTTTGCATAACTCATTATTTTTAATGACACAAATTTACAAAATATACAACCAACACACTACAAAATCACTTACTTTAACTTAACTTTAATGAGGTAATTTGTCTTTTATCAAACCATAAATATAGGTTCCTAAAAGAGCTCCTATTAAAACTACAGCAATAGCGTAAGTTCCTGTACCTAAAAGTATAAATATTGGTCCAGGACAACATCCTACAAGAGCCCATCCTAATCCAAATAAAGTCCCCCCAATAATGTAACGCCAAAAACCACGTTCTTTTTCAATTATATTAATTGGCAAACCGTTATAATCTTTTACTTTATATTTCTTTATAATTTGTAATCCTACAATACCTGTAAATAATGCTGTTCCAATAATTCCATACATATGAAACGATTGAAAATAAAACATTTCATAAATGCGATACCAAGAAACTGCTTCTGCTTTGGTTAAAACAATTCCGAAGAATATTCCGGTAAGAAAAAATCTTGCTAATTTCATAATTAAGCCGTTTTAAAGATTAGAGGTAAAATATAATGTGCCATAGCTAATCCTCCAATAAAGAAACCAATAACAGCTACTAATGATGGTAATTGTAAATTGCTTAACCCCGATATAGCATGACCTGATGTACAACCACCCGCATATCGCGTTCCGAAACCAATTAGTAAACCTCCAAGCAATAAAATTGCAAATCCTTTTGGAGATTGTAATGTTGCAACGCTAAAAATAGCATCAGGCATTAATTTACCATTTGGAGCATCAATTTCAAGTGTTTGCAATTGCGCAATAGTTTCTGGATTTATATTAACACCACTTCCATCTGATAAAAAGTAAAAAGCGATAAATCCACCCACAAAAGCACCTAAAACAACAGCTAAGCTCCATTTTTGTTCGCGCCAATCCAATTTAAAAAAATCGCTAAACTTTCCAGCTCCTGCCATAGAACACATGGTGCGCAAATTAGAAGACATTCCAAACGATTTACCAAAATAAGTTAAAATTAACATGGTTAATCCAATCAAAAAACCTGAAATGGCCCAATGCCAAGTTCCAAAAATATAGTTCATCGCAATTCAATTTTGCACAAAAATAGAAATTCAAATTGGGATTTATAACTTTTAAAGCAATTTATACTAAATTTGAACTATTAAATAAAATCCATTATAATGAAAAAATTTTCAATTGAATTCAAATGGGCAATTATTGCTAACATCCTTTTCTTAGCTTGGATGACTTTAGAAAAACAATTAGGGTTTCATAACGAAAAAATTAAATGGCAAATGGCTTTTACCTTGCTATTTTTTATCCCTTCATTTTTGATTTATCTATTAGCACTTTTAGACAAAAAGAAAAATTATTATCAAAATAATATGAATTGGCGACAAGGTTTTATCTCTGCAATAATAATTTCATTTATTGTGGCTGTTTTTTCACCATTAGCACAATTTATAACACATGAAATTATTTCGCCATTGTATTTTGAAAAACTCATTAAATTATCGGTAGAAAATCAAAGAATGACGCAAGAACAAGCCGAAAATTATTTTAACCTTACATCTTATATTTGGCAAAGTATATCAGGTGGCATTTCTTCAGGTGTTGTAATTGGCGCGATTGTTGCTTACTTAATTAGAACTAAATCTGTTTGATAATGAAAATTTTACTATCACTATGCTCCTTAGCACTACTTAGCAGTTGCGTAAGTACTGAATCTACATTAAAAAATATCGACAAAACCGCAATACGTCCAGCCATAAAAAATAAAGCGTATGCCATTACAGAATATGCAACTGATACAAAATACGGTTATGATAAAGATTATCCGATAAACATTGGTTTTATTCATGAAAAACAAGAAGATATAAACATACAATATTTTTTTAATGGATTAAGTGGACCTAATGGAGAAAAAATAGTGTACAAAAAAATAGACACTTGCTGTCCATTTCCTTCAAAAAACAGTTTAATGGGTGCAGGAACTATTGGTATTTATGAAGTTTCTTTTGAAGGAAGTTCAAAAACTATCCTATTATACTTTAATATCTATGAAAAAGGTAAAATACTATGTCCTAAAGGTTTTGCAATAAAACAAATACAAGAAATTGATAAATAAAAACATTTTCATTATCTGTAACATTTGTAACCTTTTCTTTAGCAGAAGAAAAGGTTTTTATTTTTATCTTTGCATCTTCAAAATCAACACAAAATGAATTTAACAAACATTCCTCAAATAAAACATACTGAAAGTGGTAACTTCTTTTTATTAGCTGGACCTTGTGCTATAGAAGGTGAAGAAATGGCTTTACGTATTGCAGAAAGAATAGTTTCTGTTACTGATAAATTACAAATTCCATACGTTTTTAAAGGTTCTTTTAAAAAGGCTAACCGATCAAGAGTAGATAGTTTTACCGGAATAGGCGATGAAAAAGCATTAAAAATTCTTCAAAAAGTTTCAAGAGAATTTGGAGTACCAACCGTTACTGATATTCATACCAACGAAGATGCAGCAATGGCGGCTGAATATGTTGATGTTTTACAAATACCAGCTTTCTTAGTACGTCAAACAGATTTAGTAGTAGCTGCTGCCAATACAGGTAAAACAGTAAACTTAAAGAAAGGACAATTCATGAGTCCAGAAAGCATGAAACATGCTGTTCAAAAAGTATTGGATAGTCACAATCAAAATGTAATGGTTACCGACAGAGGAACAATGTTTGGTTACCAAGACATGATTGTAGATTTTAGAGGAATTCCAACTATGCAACAATATGCTTCAACTGTATTAGATGTAACCCACTCACTTCAGCAACCCAATCAAACAACTGGTGTTACAGGAGGTCGCCCTGATATGATTGAAACCATTGCTAAAGCAGGAATTGCAGTTGGTGTTGATGGAATTTTCATTGAAACTCATTTTGATCCTGCAAACGCTAAAAGTGATGGCGCTAATATGTTACACTTGGATTACTTTGAAGGCTTAATGACAAAATTAGTAGCTATCCGAAAAATCGTTAATCAATTTTAATTTTTTATAACTTCAAATGAAACATCCATTTTTAATGGCTGTACTAACTTTTTGTGTTTTTTCACAGTACACCTTTTCGCAAGAAACAGTAGAAAATCCTGAAAAATACACGAGCAATAATAAAGGTAAATTCTACATCTTTTGGGGAGGTAATAGAGAGTCTTATTCAAGATCAGACATTCGTTTTAAAGGAGCTGATTATGACTTTACAATTCACAATGTGGGGGCTCACGACAAACCAAAAGGATGGCACTTCGATTATTTCAACCCAGCAAGAATGACCATTCCTCAAACTAATTTAAGAATTGGATACTTTATTTCGAACCATTACAATATCTCTATTGGAGTTGACCATATGAAATATGTAATGTATAATGACAGAAGAGTAAACTATACTGGATATTATCCTAACGCTGGTTCTTACAACGAAAATCCTAGTGGAGGACAACTTACATTAGATGAAGATTTTTTAACTTTCGAACATACTGATGGTTTAAATTATGTAAATACTGAGATTTCAAGAGTTGATGATATTTCTTCATTATTGCAACTACCAAATACTGATAAATTTCAAATTAACGTAACAGAAGGTGTTGGTGCAGGACTTCTTTATCCTAAAACTAATACAAAATTGTTAGGAAAAGACCGCTATGACGAATTTCATGTTGCGGGATATGGTGTATCAGCTAAAGTTGGACTTAACTTTACATTCTACAAACATTTCTTTATCCAAACCGAATTAAAAGGTGGATATATCGACATGAATGATATAAGAACTACTAGAAGCACTGCTGATTCAGCGGAACAACACTTTTGGTTCTTACAAAGAATTGTATCTATTGGAGGTATCTTCAGAATCTAATACAAAATATAAATAATACTAAGCCACGTTCTTTGATGATTCGTGGCTTTTTTTATTTCTTTAAATGTAATTTATTAAAATAACTCAAAAAATGTTTGGTCAAGAAATTATTTATTATTTACTTTGTAATTCAAAGTACTTTAAAATGGAAAACGAAAAATATCTAAATGACATAAGCGAAATCAAAAATTTGATGAACAAATCGTCACGTTTTATCTCCTTGAGTGGTTTATCTGGAATTTTAGCAGGCGTTTATGCTTTAGTTGGTGCATGGTTGGCTTACAAAACGATTTACTTTGATACTTCAACAATGGGAGCCTATAGCGATTTAGTAATTTCGGAAGATGCAGTGATTCGTTTGTTAGTAATTGCAACAGCTGTTTTAGTTTTATCTATAGTAACAGGAATCGGATTAAGTATTCGTAAAGCTAGTAAAAGTAACGAAAATGTTTGGAATACCGCCTCAAGAAGATTAGTTATCAACTTTATGATTCCATTAGCAACGGGTGGATTTTTCATTATCTTTTTAATCGAAAAAAACATGTTTGGTCTAATCGCTCCCCTAACCCTAATATTCTATGGATTAGCGTGTGTAAATGCTAGTAAATATACGATTGGCGATGTTCGCTATTTAGGAATTACGATGATTGCTTTAGGATTATTATCGACTTGGTTCTTAGGATACGGATTGTTGTTCTGGGCATTAGGTTTTGGCGGTTGCCACATTTTATACGGGAGTTTAATGTTTTTTAAATACGAGAGAAAGTAATCAACTAACCTTTAAACTCTATACTTTTAAACTAAATCATGCTCAACATCATCCAAAATATCAACAAAGCCTTTGATCACCGAATTCGTTTGGGGATTATGTCGATATTGATGGTCAATGAAAGTGCGGATTTTAATATGTTGAAGGAACTTTTAGGCGTAACCGATGGAAATTTAGCATCACATACTAAAGCTTTAGAAGCCGAAAATTACATACAAATTGAGAAACAGTTTATTGGTAAAAAACCCAATACTAAATACAGTGCAACCAAAGAAGGTCGTGATGCGTTCACGGCTCATATTGAAGCCCTTGAAAAATTAATCAAGAAAAGTTAACGCTATTTTTTTATCTATTCACTTTGAAATTCAAAGTACTTTTAATAACTAATTATGAGAGATTTATTCATCGAAAAAATGTACGAAATCAGTAAGAAACCTTATCAAAGATTCTTTAAAAAAGGAAAGGCTTGGGATATCAATGTCAATCAGTTGATACAACTTCCTAGTGATAGCTTGGGATTTCATTTGGGTTGCTTTTTATTGAAATACAACTTTGAAATCCAACCCAAGCTAGAAGACCACGATATTATTCATGTGTTAACCAATACCGGAATTTCTGTTGTTGACGAAATAGGCATGCAATATTATTTGTACGGAAACGGTAAACGTAGTTTGTATTTACTCATGGTTATCATCACTGGAACGCTCTTCTATCCTACTCGATTATCGTATTTCAAACAACAATATTTAAGAGGAAAACAAGCACATGAATTCTACGGATTGGATTTTTTGAATATGCTTACAATTCCCATTACAAACATTCAACAAACCTTTAATATCAAATAACATGAATAAACTCATCAACATCAGTATGACTATCGGAATTTTATTCTTTATTGGAATGGAAATTATCAAAAACCTATCATCAGAAACAAAAACAAAACTCACAACCACATGGAAAAAGATTTTTTAAAATTGCCGTTGTCAACCCAAATGGCAATTGTATCGTTTGGAATTGGTTCTTTATTGTTTGTACTATACTTTCCATTCAAAGAATCAGACAATCTTATTAAAATTGGAATTATCTACGTAGTAATTGCATTAGTAGCAAATGGTCTAATGTTAATAAAATTAATTTATGATTGCTTTGTTCTACCTGTAGAAAGATTAAATATCATAAAGCAAATCTTGATTTTATTAATAAATGTACCAATATCATTCTTCTATTTTATAGTAATACTATATACAGTTCTTTCAAATCAACCTTTTTAATCAACAATAAATCAAACATCATGGAAACACAAATGCAACAAGAACCAAAAGTACCGTTCTTTCAAACCACAACCGCTAAAATGATCATGGTTGGGATTCTAACTTTAGTATTAATCATTCCACTAGCTTTAGTACAAGAATTAATTGTAGAGAGAAGCCAACGCCAAAAAGAAGTCATTACCGAAACCACTGCCAAATGGGGAAATTCGGTTTATTTTTATGGACCGATTTTGAAAGTTCCTTACAAAGACCCAATGTCGGGAGCCAACAATTACGCGTATTTCTTTCCAGAAACATTAAATAATAAAACCGAAGTTACGATGGTGAAACCTTTGGAAAGAAGCATTTACAAATCGAATGTATTTACGACCAAAATGCAGTTTGATGGTAATTATACGAATCCAAATTTTGCTTCAAAAGGAATTCCTGCTGAAAACATTTATTGGAATCGCGCTAAGATTTTGATTCGAACTACCAATTTGAAAAGTCTGAAAGACGAAGTAAAAATGAAAATTGGGAAACAAAATTTGGCTTTTGAATCTGTTGCGAGCGGGACAAACGATAGTATTGAAAGTTTGGAAACGAACTATTTTGATTTCCAAAGTCTTCAAAACGATACGAAATTCAACTTCACCATTTCGTTTAACGGAAGCAAGCAAGTAAAAATGGTTCCGATTGGAAAAACTACGGATGCTAAAATGACTTCAAATTGGAATTCGCCAAATTTTAACGGAAACTTCTCACCTATTTCAAGAGAAATTACCGATAAGGGTTTTGAAGCGAATTGGAAAATATTACATTTCAATCGTCCGTTTGCACAAAATTATTTTGAAGTTTTACCCGAATTAGGTAAATATGCTTTTGCGGTAGATTTTATTACGCCAGTTGACGAATACCAACAAAGCGAACGCGCTTCTAAATATGGCTTTTTAGTTATTGGATTAACGTTTTTAATTTTCTTTTTGATTCAATCAATCAGTAAAATTAACATTCATATTTTTCAATATTCGATGATTGGAATTGCACTAATTATGTTCTACACATTATTGATTTCAATAACCGAACACAGTTCGTTTTCATTTGCTTATTTGATAGCTGGAGCTTCCGTTATCGTTATGATTTCGCTCTATTCGATTTCGATTTTAAAAGATAAAAAGTTCCCAATGTTTATTGGAGCTTCGTTGAGTGTTTTATATACTTTTATTTATGTGATTATTCAGTTAGAAGATTATGCGCTATTAGTTGGAAGTATTGGATTATTCTTAATACTAGCAGCTGTAATGTATTTCTCTAGAAAAATTGAGTGGAATAAATAATAATAAAAAAAACCTCCGACTGAGAATTTTCAATCGGAGGTTTTACTTTTAGCATTTAAATATTAATGTCCGCCTGAAATTTTACTTTCAAAACTAATACCTTGATCTTTTAATATTCCTTTTACTTTCCAAGCATAGAATGCTAAATAAGCAAAACAAAGTACTCCAACAATATAACTCGCATGAATAGTAGTTTCATCTGCTACAACTCCTTGTAACCAACTCACAATACCGCCACCCATTATCATCATAATTAAGAAACTGCTTCCTTGACTTGTATTTTTACCTAATCCACTAACCGCTAAAGTAAAAATACACGGCCACAAAGTACTACAAAATAAACCTACTGAAGTAAAAGCATAAACGCTAGTCATTCCAGTGGTTGCCATACCAATTAATAGAGCTAGAATTCCCAAACCTGAGAAAATCAACAGCATTCGTGCTGGATTTCCTTTACTAGCCATATCAGCACCAATAAGTACTAAAATAATTAAAGCATAAACATAAAAAGGCGTTAAATCATGTTTAGCAATAGCATTAACTAATAAAAATACTCCAAAAGCTAAATAAGGCGCAATGAATCGTAATATTTTCTGTAAATCCATTTTATCAGTAAAAGCTTCTACTGCTCCCGTCCATCTTCCAATCATTAAACTAGCCCAGTACAATGAAATATATGGCGCAATATCTTTCGTTAGAAAACCTAAATCTTTTTCCATGTATGCTGGCAAATTACTTGCTGTAGATACTTCCACTCCTACATAAACAAATATGGCAATCATTCCTAAAATTAATTGCGGATATTTTAAAGCGTGACCTCTATCATTAGAAATAGAATCATCAGATTCAACAACAGCTTCTGGTTTATCTGGTAATGAAGAAAACTTAAGAAAAATAGCAACTAATAAAAAGGCAACACCTAATATTAAATAAGGAATTTTAACACTCTCAATATCTAAATTTGTAGCACCTGAAGAAGCCGAACCAAAAATGGCAAAACTTACAATCAATGGGCCAATTGTTGTTCCTAAATTATTAATACCTCCAGCCAAGGTTAAACGTTGAGAACCTGTATTAATTGGACCTAATGCAATAGCTAATGGATTTGCAACTGTTTGTTGAAGTGAAAAACCTAAACCTACTGTAAACAAACCAGATAACATTAAAGGAAATGAACCTGAATTTGCAGCAGGATAAAATAACAATGTTCCTAATGCCGAAATTATTAAACCTAATGCTAATGAATTTTTGTAACCAATTCGATTAATCACATCACCTTTTGTAATATAGGAAATTATCATATAAATAATTGACCCTACTGTATAAGCTACATAAAAAGCAACAGAAACTAATTGACTTTGTCCTTGAGTTAAATCAAAAGCTTCTTTAAAAACTGGAATTAATATATCGTTACTTGCAGCAACAAATCCCCAAAAAAAGAAGACTGTTACTAGTGGTATGAATTGTGCCCAATTCGTCTTAACTTGATTTACTTGCATAATTTAGTTTGTTTTTTGTTGTTTGATTAAAGTTTGAATAAATTCAATTTATATTTGTTAAATATAGTGTTATTCATCTTTCGTTTAAAAACAAACTGAATATTTTTATTAACGAAAACGTTTTCGCTTCAATAAAAAACCCGATGTAAAATCGGGCTTAAATTTATTTGGCTAGAAGAACGTCTTGCTTTTCTTCTACATAATCTTGTAAATACTTAAATCGTTCTGTTAATTGTCCGTTTTCGGTAATTTTTGCTCTTTGTAAAATTCCGTCTTTATCACCATTAAAAAAAGCAGGAATAACGTGTTTCATAAACATTTCGCCAAAACCTTCACTAGCGTCTTTTGGCAATTCACAAGGTAAATTATCAACTGACATTACCATTATTGAAGCAGGATGTGTATAAGGCACTTCTTTATGTTCACTAGGCAAATAGCCAAAGAAAGGCTCTGCAATAGTAGATGCTTTTAGGGTACAAGCTACAGGACCATCTACATCACATGAAATATCGGCCACTACTTGAATTTTATTATCAGCGGCACGAAGCATATCACGAGTTAAAATATCAGGCGAACCATTTCCGTGGAAGTGACCTGCAATAAACATATCGGCAACTTTGGTAAAACGTTCGAAATGAGAAACGTAATCTTGTGGATTTTTATAGAAATCGTTATTATCTAAAACCTGACCATCTTTGCGTTTGTTGTAATCTAAAACGTCAATTTGTGTATATACAGGTTCCGTGTATTTTTTATTCAAAAAGTCGTCAACGCTTACCTGTTTGATTTTAATTCCGTCTAAAATTTCTTTTGCTCCCATTCCTACTTTTCCATGACCAGTAAGTACAATCTTGATGTTTGGGAGGATTTGACGTTTTAAACGAGCAATTAAATCTTCTTTACCACTTAAGGTTTCGGCTTTTGGCAAAGTAAACAAATCATATTTGATTCCAAATCCTCTGAAACCGTTATAAGCGCCAACTAAACCAGCATAACGACCAAATCCAATTAATCGATGATTCGTAGCATCTACAATTGTTTCATGGTCATACAATTCGATGTTTTTGTCTAAAATAGCTTGTAATAATTTTCGGTTGTAAGGCTGTTTTTTTATTGTATGCGAAAAGAAAAAATACTTTTTATTTGGTATTAAAGCATCAATAGGCACTTCTTTAACGCCAAAAAGCACATCACAATCGGTCATTTCAGTAGTGACATTAAGTCCTAAATTACTATATTGTTCATCAGAAAAAATTCGAATATCCGAACTTTCTACTTTTATTTGAGCTTCAGGATGAGCAGATTGTAATCGAACCAACTCTTCAGGAGTAAAAACAACTCTTCTATCAGGTGGATTTTTTCGTTCTTTAATGATTCCGAATTTCATATTATTTTATATTGTAACCAATTGTTGTATTAATGTTACAAATATAACATTTTACTAGACTTTATACAAACTCTTTTTTAATTGAAAAAATGGTAGTATTTTTGGCTCACTTTTTGATTAATAGTAAAGGTCTGCAAACTAAAAACTGCAACTGAATACTCAGAAATTGGGGTCGACTGGTTTTGACAGCGAGTGGAATTGATTAGTAAGCACGTCGAGCGTTGTATGTTTAGCTCGTAAATCCAAATGTACGAACTTATAAACGGCGAAAATAATTACGCTTTAGCTGCTTAATCTGAATTATAGTAAGATTTGCCTAGTTCCTACCAGGTAGGAAAGCTAGATTCTCCTCAAAAGCCTTGGTTTATGGCGGTTGGTTAAGGGGAACCGTAAAAGTAGACCTAGGAACGGTAATGCTTTAAATCCGTTCTGACACTGACAGAGCTAAGCAAAGAGTGGCAGTTTCTAGCCTTGCTCTTTGTCGAAAACCTAAAATGAAACTAAGCGTGTAGAAAGCTATTTGATTGCTTGTTTGGACCCGAGTTCGATTCTCGGCGACTCCACTTATTACTTTTCAAAGTAAACTAAAAGCCCATAAATCTTAGGATTTATGGGCTTTTTCGTTTTACATACTATCAAAAAATAGCATTAAATCATAAAGCATTAGGGTGCAAATTCGGGGACAAAATAAAATGTAAAAAAATGTCCCCTATTTCTTCCATAAAGCCTATGAATAAAGGTAGTTCAAAAAATGAACATCTTGTATGTTTCTAAATCAAAACATAATTTTAGTAAACATCAAAGTCACCACATCATGTCAAACAAAATTTCAATCCTATTTCATGCTAAGAGCTCTAGAGCCCTAAAAAATGGCTTAGTACCTATTTATTTAAGAATCACTATTAATGGTGAAAGATTAGAAATCACAACAGGCAAATACAGTGAAAAATCAAAATGGTTACCTTCTGCAGGTAAAATAAAAGGCAGTTCAGAAGAGACCAGACTAATAAATAGTTATCTTGATATTCTCAGAAACAAAGTCTATGAAACTGAAAAATGGATGGTAAACAATAACTTGGAAATTAATGCTCAAACATTCAAAAATAAATTCTTAGGAGTTGAGGAAAGACAGCGTAAACTAATGGTTATTTTTGAAGACCATAACAAACGAATGAAAGAACTAATTGGAAAAGAATTCGCAATAAACACTTATAAGAAGTATGAAACAGCGTTAAGCCACACTAAAGATTTTTTAAAATATCAATATAACCTTAATGATATTTCTATAAAACAAGTAGATATTGCTTTCATCAACGATTTTGATTTCTACTTGAGAAACACTAAAAACTGCAATAATAATTCAACCATAAAATACATTAGAAACTTTGGCAAAATAGTTAAGCAGTGTTATGTAAATGGTTGGATTGAAAAAGACCCTTTCTTAAATTATAAAGGTAAAGTAAAAGAAATTGAAAGAACTTATTTATCAGAAGATGAAATTGAATCTTTGCTTAATAAAGAATTTAAAATAAAACGATTAGAGTTAGTTCGCGATATGTTTATATTCTCATGTTTCACTGGACTTGCGTACATTGATGTCTTCAATTTAACAAAATCTAATATTGTAATTGGCATAGATGGTGAAAAATGGATTTCAACTCACAGACAAAAGACAGAATCAGCATCCAAAATTCCAATACTCCCAATTACTCAAATGATAATCGACAAATACGAAAATCATCCATTATGTATCAACGAAAATCGACTCATACCTATTTTATCAAATCAAAAAATGAATGCATATCTCAAAGAACTAGCAGATATTTGTGAAATTGATAAAGAGCTAACTTTTCATATTGCCCGACATACATTCGCTACTACGGTAACACTTACTAATGGAGTTCCTATAGAAAGTGTCAGCAAAATGCTTGGTCATAAAAATTTGAGAACCACTCAACATTATGCAAAAGTATTGGACAGAAAAGTAAGTGAAGATATGAAAATTTTAAAAGATAAATTTTCGAATAAATTAAAATTAAAAAGCTCCTAATTCATTCAATAACATTCCAATATGTTTAGTATTCAATTCAAGAATTGAATACTAAACTATTTGATTCCTTTTAAAAGCTTATATAGTTTTGTTGCAGAAAAACACATCATGTCAGAACAAAATAAGCAAGAACGAATTAGAAAAATATACCAAATGCTATTTGAAATGGCTTCTGGAAATCTTCAGTTTCAAATTGCTAATTTAGATGAAGAAGATGAAATTGATCAAATCGCTCTTAAGCTGAATCAAATCGCAAGTAACATCAAAGAAACTATTCTAAAAGTCGGACATGTTATTCCTCAATTTACGTATCAAAATTTAGTACAGCACACTTTTATTTTAGATGAAAATTTAATCATTTTAAGCTACTCTCCAAGTGTTTTAACGACTCTTAGTTACAATCCTGAGGACCTTTTAAAAAAACCTATCTCCAGAATTATGACACAAAAGTCGGCAAAGGATTGGGAAGTAATCAAGTTTGAAAAAACAAATACAAACAATATTAATACAGTAGTTCTATTAAATTTATTAGATAAAAACAATCAAATTTATCCTTCTTATTTCAATGTTTCATCACTTATAAACTGTGACAAAATAATTGTTTCAGGTATAACAACCGACCTCCAAGACTACACATACAGAATCCCAATAAACACTCTAAAGAAAACCGAAAATGTATCAATTGTCCAAAACGTTTACGATTACATTCTAAATAACCTCGAAGAACCACTACCATCAATTAAGGAATTAGCCAAGAAATTTGGGACTAACGATTTCAAACTAAAAGAAGATTTTAGAAATAAATTTAATACAAGTATTTATAAATTTTACACCGATGAACGTCTAAAAAGGGCTACATACCTTATTCAAAAAACAGAAATTCCTATAAAAGAAATAGCTTTCATCTGTGGATTTAATGATTATAACAACTTTTCAAAAGCATTCAAAAAAAAATATAACTACCCGCCAAGTGCGCTTAAAAGAGATTTCTAATACCTCTTCTACTTTTTTAACCAGTCAAAATCCCGATGTGATAATAGCTAATAGTTTATTTTTCAAAACTTTACAACACAAAAAAAGCAACCATGAAAAATAAACTGAAATCTAACATCATTATCTTTATAAGCTATCTGTATATTTTTTTATTCACATATACTGCTATCAGTAAAATAATTGATTTTGAAACTTTTCTAGTTCAACTGGGGCAATCACCGCTTTTAAGTGCATATGCTAATTGGGTTGCTGTTTTAATACCTGCAGCAGAAATTATCATTTCATTGATATTACTAATACCTAAAATCAGATACATAGGTTTATTTTTAGCTTTCGGATTAATGATTATGTTTTCATCATATATAATCATCATATTGAACTTTAGTGATTTCATTCCCTGTTCATGTGGTGGAATTATATCACAGATGAATTGGAATGAACATCTCTTTTTTAATTTTACATTTGTTGTAATTGGAGGTATAGGTATTATTCTCGATACACATCTAAAATTTACTTTAAAAGAACAATTAATTAAGCTAACTAGTATAAGTGTTTTTAGTATTGTATCTGTTGTAATTCTATACAACCTATCAGAAAATGAAATGCATAGAAATAATGCTTTTATAAGAAGATATCCCCATCATCCAATTTCAGATAGTAAAGCAATTCCTTTAGGATACAATTCATATTATATTGCGGGTTTTAATGAAGGAAAAATAATTCTTGGAAATACTACTGCCCCACTTCATATAGTAGAGATTGACACAACACTTGAAGATAAAATAGTCAGAAGAATAAAAATGAAAGATTCAAAAAAATATCTTTTCAGTGCTGTTCAATTAAAAATTAAAGCACCTCACTTCTATCTTGTGGATGGTTCAATTCCTATTATATTCAAAGGAAATCTTTCAACATGGGAAACTACAACAAAAGAAAAACCAGATGCAAAATTCTCTCTTTTGGAACCTATTAAGCAAGATGTTTTTATTGTCCGACAAAATAACGCTAAAACTTCAGAGCACGAACTTCAAATAATTGGTAAAGAAAATAATACCTCAACAAATATTTTACAAAAGAAAGTCGACGGAGTTTTTGACACTGACGGCATGTTATTGTATAATGAACAATTTAATTTCATAATATATAGTTACTATTATCGAAACCAAACCATAATAACCGATAATAAATTAAACTTAATAAAAAGAGTAAAAACAATCGACACACTAAGTCAATCTCCTTTGGAATTTGCATATACAAAAGGTTATACAGAAAAAAAATTAGCACAACAACCTATCACGATAAATAAATATGCCACAACTGCAGGAAAATATATTTTCATAAAATCCAACAGACTTGGGAAATACGAATCTGAAGTAATAGCAAAACAAGCCAGTATAATAGATGTATACAACATAGAAAACAATACTTATGAATTTAGCTTTTACTTCTATCATCATAACAACGAAGAAATCAAATCATTCAAAATTTACAATAACCTAATAATTGGAATTACAAACAGCTACTTAGTAGTACGCAAACTTAAATCAAACTATTTTCAATTTGAAAATTCAAAAAATACGTGGCCAGTATCAGGGAAAGATCGAAAACCTGTAACAGAGTAGATCACAACTATAAATTTTTACATTATGAGAACTAGATTTTTAAAATTCGGTTTACCAATTGCTGTTTTCGCATTAGCAATTTTTGGAGCTTTTGCTTCTCAAAAAACAGAGAGCAAAAACTTAGCACTTGAAGTAGGATGGGTAGACGCTCCATCACCATGTCAAGTACAAGTAACTTGTAGCAACGACCTAGGACCAGTTTGTACAATGTTCCATCAAGGACAAAACAGACAAGTGTATGGTGTACGTCTTCAAACTAAATTGG
>NZ_DITB01000044.1 GCF_002422095.1 Flavobacterium sp. UBA6195 | reverse complement strand
ACACCTGAACTTGTTGCAAAAGTAACATTAGTATCATACCCTGTTAAACTAACGCTTGTACCGTCTTCGGTTGCCATTAAACTCGTAACGAATGATTTTCTATTATCTATTAAATCATTAATCATATACCCTACTCTAAAGTTCTTTCCTTTGCCAGAGATACCCTTAGAAATCAATGTTTCAGCATGACTTGTATGTCTCATTCTAAAACTAACATAAAAATCTTTACTACCTTCAAGTATTAATCCTCTATCAATTAAAACTGTATTTACTCTACTAATGTCTACAAACATTTTAGTATTACTGCCATTGCCAATCAATACAGAAACTGGACTTGTAGCCGATATTGTAAATGGAGAACCTGTAATAGGCGTTCCCAAACCATCCGTAATTGTTACTGTAAAAGGAGTGGTTTCTGGAGTAGAAAGATAAATATAATGATCCTGAATTGCGGTAATATCTCTAGAATGTAAAGGTGGAATCCAATGTTTATTGCTAAGTTGAGAAAAACCTATTTGTGAAAAAATGAAAATTGTGAGAAAAATTATATTTTTTATCATAGTGAATTTGATGTAATAATAATTTGTAAATTTATGAATTAATACCAATAATTAACTAAAAAAACGCCCTTAATTGTATATTTCCAGCATGAATCGTCTTACTCGTTTCGCTATTTCTGCCTTGATAATTAATATTGATATCTAAATATTGGGTCAAATTTTTCTGTAAAAGTAAACGCCAAGTTTGATTTTTTCCTGGTTGTAAGCCTTCTAACATTTGAAACCCAACTGCTGATAACAGATTTCCATTATACGAATTGTTATACATAGAAAATTCGCCATTCATGCTAAATCCTTTTTCGCTGTTGAAGGTAAATGAGGTTCCTAAACGAGTTTGTTTTAAGGTTTCAAAAGCGCCAATTTGATTTTCTTTTTGTTGGTATTCATAAAAAACATCCCAACTCGCATTTTTAGAAAACAAATACCCGATTTTTGGCTCTAGTTGATAACTTTCAATTTCAAAATTTCGATTTGGATAACTCTCAGAAGTTGATTCCGTTAAAGTGGTGCTTCCCGAAAAATTAAACAACCAACTTTTCTTTACCAAATGCTGATATTGCAACTGATGCGATTGATTTTTAGTTGCAACACTTCCCACAGAAAGCAAATTTTGACTTTCATTAATTAAGAAAGAATAAGTGGTGGAATGATATTGTTTTCCACGATTAAAAAACAAACTATTTCTAAAATTTGTGTTCAAACCAATCAACTCATCATCGTTTTTTGAAAACGGATTCAAGTCGAAATTAGAACCATCTCTTCGAATTCTACGTTCTATTAAAAACGAAGTTTGATTGTAAAAATGTGAAGCGAATTTCTTAAAACCAGTCTCATTTTGCCATTGATTAAAATTGAAATTCAACGCTTGAGAAAATTTATTCTGATGCGTTCGAACAAAAACTTGATTCGGTAAAAATACCCGAACGTAAATCGCTAAATCAGAATAAGGAGCAATTTCAAACTCTTGCAATTCCTGAATTCCGTTGCCATTGTAATCGTTCCACATGTAAACGCCTTGTCCAGGTTCTACTTGCAAATAGGTAAATTCTTGTTGGGCAATCGTTCCAGAGCTTGTTTCATAAGCGGTTGTTGTTTGAATTAATTGCCCAAAATATCTGTCCGAATATAAAATTCGTGAATTTAACGAAGGTTCGTCTTTTAAACTTGAATCTTCATATTTCAAGGTGCGATAATTCAAAAATACACTCAAATTGCTTTTTTCGGTTTTAATCAATTGCGATTTCAAATAATACGAATTCGAATGATTCACGCGCTCTATGCGATTGTTTTGCAAACTGTCATTCTGACGTTGCAAAAATCCTAATTCCACAAAAACTTTAGTCGAATCGCCTCTTCCCACAAAAGCGCCATATTCTAAAAAACGTTGGCTCAAGGCCGAAAATGTATTGGTTGCCTTCAGTTTATCAAAATTATCTTCCAAATTTACTGTAGCACCAACCCAAATTTTACCCAATTTATACGACGAACGATTTTGACTTCTAGCAAAAGACGAATTTGAAAGTTCAGAATCGTTTTTCATTATGCTCGAATTACTCCAAATCATCCATTTTTTGGTAGCATATCTTCCTGTTAAAGTGTGTTTGTTTCCCAAAAAAGCATCGCCAAAAGCTAAATTTTCAAATTGATAAATCGCTTTTCCTTTGTTATTGAAATTAAAATCCAATCCCGAAGTTAAAAAACTTTGATTCCCCAAAAAAGTAGAAGTGATGTTCCAATCTCTATTAAATTCAATGTTGTACAAACGTTCAATGGTTTTGAAATTTTCTTGTACCAACTGATAATTGGCAAACGCATCAATCTTGGTTTTTCCGTCAAAAAGGCGTTGTTTTCCATTAAATTTTCCTGCAAAACCTTTGTTGTTATTGTCGTCTAAATTCGAATATAAATTTTGGTCGCTGTTGCTTAATGCTACTTCAAAATCTAAAAGTGTTTTCTCACTTGGATTGTATTTTCCTAAAACCGTTGCCATTTGAATTTTTGTAGGTGCAATCAATCGAACAATTGGTTCATAATTTCCTTGCGGAATTCCAGCTATTGGCGCCACATATTGATAAATTTTACCAACCGCCTGGTTGTTTGCTAAAATGTAATTCCCTTGATTATTTCCTACCAACGAAAATCGCACATTGTACAATTCGTCTGTTGGATTGTTCGAATATTCAAACACTTCAACGCCACCAATCAATACTTTTCGATACAAAATTTTATTTTCAGAATACGTGTCTAAATAAGCAGAAGGTCCGTTCATTTGCGAAATATCATCGCCAGCGTTTTGCAAAATGGCAATTTGTTCCGAAGATAAATTTTGTTGTAAAGGCTGATTTTTCACATCACTTTCCGAATAGAAATAACCGCCAATTTGCCAATTTTCTCGCTCGTGCGAAATGCCGCCATAAGTAATAAATCGAGTAAAATTTCTATCGGTATACTGATATTCTACGTTGATTCGCATTTCAGAAGTTATCGGAAATAGCGAAGTAAAAATGATTTCCCCAGCGTTATAATCAATGATATAATCGTGGTTTTCGCCACGAGTTTTCAAAATTCCGTTGACATAAACCCGTTCAGAACCTGAAATTACTAAAACGTACAACTCATTATTATTGCCTCGCAATTTATACGGACCTTGATTGCCTTCTTGTCCGACGAATGAACTTCGGGCATATTGTCCACGAACCAAAGCACCAGATGCAATGACTTCGGTTTTTTTATTAGGTGTTCCAAAAGTGAAGCGAGTGGCTAAACCTTGTACTTTTTTGTTAAAATTTAAGAAAGCTGATTTTCGATTTTCCAGAAATAAATCACCCGCGCGAATGTTCCATTTATCGGAAAATAATTCGATGAAAATTTGGTCAAATTCATCTAGTTTCTGCGAATAACCGCCTTCTTGCAACGGAATATTACTGTCTTGAATGGAAGCACGCAAACTCACTTTATCGGAAATTTTACCTGTGATTTGTAAATCTAAATTTGAATTTACCACCGTATTTTGATTGTTTCCAATCGTAACGCCACGTGTAATACTTCCCGAAGTATTCAATCCATCAAAAGGTTTGAATTTAGTGTTTTTGTCTTTTTTGAAAACGACTAATTTTCCCGCTTCGTTGGAAACCACTTTATCGTCATCGTAGATGGAATAGGTCTTTGTTAAAAAATCAGGAAATTTCGAATAGCGAACAATTAATGAATCAGAAGTGTTGATTTCTTTAGTAAAAACTACCGTTCCTTTTTGGAAATTTACTTTATAAAAGCTTGTGTCGATGACTTTTCCATTTTTGTCTTTAATTTCAAAAAAGGAATTGTTCAAACTAAATTTTTCTATCGAAATCGTATCTTTTGAAAACGCAATTTTTTTAGTTGGATACGATTGTAACGTTTCCTGAGCAAAACCGCCCAAAAAACACAACAGAAATCCCGCTAAAAAAACAATTTTTTGCATAAATACTATAACTCCGAATCTTCAAAAGTAGTATTTATTGTTGGAAAAAAGGAATGATTTTATTTGAACCGCAGATTCGCAGATTTTTAAATAGTAATCTGTGAATCTGTGGTAATTTATTTTCTAATATAATTCTTAACGTCTTCCCAAGTGTAAAATTCAGTTTTGTCTTCTTCTACCAATAAAATTCTTCGGTCTAATTCTTGTTTCATTGCATCAGACAATTCTAATTTATTTTTCGAAACACTTTCCCAAAGTTCTTCTGCCAAAAGAATTTTTTCGGCATTGGTATATTTATCTAAATCTTTGATTTTCATGTCTAAACTTTTTTATAAAGTTAGCAAAAGTATTTTTATTAATTGGCACATCGACTAATAGTCTAATTGCCAAATTAAACTACTCCTTTATAATCACTTGCATCGTTTCTCTCGAAATCTGACGCAACAATATCGTTTTATTCGTTTCTACTACTTTAGCAGCGTTTTCATCAAAATGTCTGATAGTGTACAACGATACATTTTCGTTATACGAAACTTTGAATTTTTTTGCCAATACTTTTCGTAACTCTTCAAAAGTGTTGTATTTATCTTCGATACAAACGGAGAAACTAATTGCCGTATTTTGAATTAAATTCACTTTGATTTTATATTTCGAAAATAATCCAAAAATCTCACTAATGTGATTTTCCATGATAAAATCGAAATCAATTGACGATAACGATAATAACAATTGGTTTTTCTTAACGATGAAACAAGATGTTTTAGGTTCTAAATCAGCACCTTTTGAAACGCTTGTTCCTGCTAATGTTGGATTGATAAACGATTTTACATACAACGGAATTTCCTTTTTTTGTAAAGGTTGTAACGTTTTTGGGTGAATAACCGAAGCTCCGTAAAACGCTAATTCAATCGCTTCTCTGTAGGATATTTGGTTCAACAAAACCGCATTTTCAAAATATCTTGGATCGGCATTTAAAACTCCGGGAACGTCTTTCCATATGGTAACGCTTTCGGCACCTAAACAATACGCAAAAATCGCAGCCGTATA
Source organism: Flavobacterium sp. UBA6195 (assembly GCF_002422095.1). Lineage (GTDB taxonomy): Bacteria > Bacteroidota > Bacteroidia > Flavobacteriales > Flavobacteriaceae > Flavobacterium. Next base: position 3,511 of record NZ_DITB01000044.1, on the reverse strand, counting down.
ATCCGAACCTTCACGACCTAAAGTAGTCGTAAAATTATTCTCATCTGAACCTAAAAATCCTTGTGTAATGTTCAAAGTTTTCTTTTTAACGCCTTTTGAAATTAATTTTTGAGTGGTTTCCCAATCTACTTGCGCATCGCGGTAATTATTATCGGTTTTAATTAAGGGGCGAACATCAATCCAATTGTTTTTTAAGCCACTATAATTAAAATAATGACTTACAATTGTGGTAGAAACTAATTCTCCAATACTCACCACTTGGTCGTAAACAAAACTATAATTTGGCGATTTATTACTACGAATAAAATATTCTAAATCATCAAAATGCGCATTGACATCAAAAAACACATCGTGCTCTTCGTCTTCAAATAAGTCTAATAAAATTTGGTTGTGGTACTTGCGAACTTCCTGAAGCGAGGCGTGCAATTCCTTTGATTTATCAAAGTAATTTTTGATGACTACTTCCAAAGCATTTGTGGTTTTTCCCATGGCAGAAATTACCAACAAAACATCTTCGTGTCCTACCGTGTTTAAAACATGTAATACGTTTTTTACGCCTTCGGCATCTTTAACCGATGCACCTCCAAATTTAAAAATTTTCATTTTGAAGAATTATATAGTTGTGTTTAAAAATTGTTCAATTCCTTTGTCGTCCATATGAACCACACGCCAATCGCCTAAAACTTTAGCACCCGATTTTTCATAGAAATCGATGGCTGGTGTGTTCCAATCTAAAACATTCCATTCGATTCGGCGGACATTTTCGGATTTTCCTTGTTTGATGATTTCTTTGTAAAGTGCAAATCCGGCACCTGTTCCGCGTTTGTTTTCTTTTACAATTAAATCTTCTAAATGGATGGTTTTTCCTTTCCAAGTCGAATAACGATAATAGTACAAAGCCATTCCGATGATCTCGTTTTCAACTTCGGCAACAAAACATTGAAAAAGCGGATTTTCTGAAAAACCATCACGAACCAAATCGTCAACGGTAACCACAACAGCATCAGGTTCTTTTTCAAAAGTGGCTAATTCCTGAATCAATTCTAAAACCGAAGGTATGTCATTTTTTGTGGCTTTTCTGATAATCATTTTTCGTAATTTTTTACAAAAGTAAAATTAACTTAAACATCTTTTCAAATTAATTCTAACATTTCACAAATTTACCGATATTTGTGCCTTAAACACAACTACATCGTTTTCATAATGGAAGAAAGAAATAGAACCTTAGGCGAATTTATTATTGAACACCAAAATTCGTTTCAGTACTCAACAGGAGAATTATCTCGAATCATCAATTCTATTCGTTTAGCCGCGAAAGTGGTAAATTACAAAGTAAACAAAGCCGGATTAGTAGATATCGTAGGCGCTGCTGGAGAACAAAACATTCAAGGAGAAGACCAACAAAAATTAGATGTTTACGCAAACGAAGTTTTTATTCAAACCTTAATTAACCGTGAAATTGTTTGCGGAATTGCTTCTGAAGAAAACGACGATTTCATCACTGTGGCAGGTTCAGATAATTCACACAACAACAAATATGTAGTTTTGATGGATCCATTAGATGGTTCTTCGAATATTGATGTGAATGTTTCGGTTGGAACAATATTCTCAGTTTTCAGAAGAGTTACTCCTGTTGGAACTCCTGTAACTATTGAAGATTTCTTGCAACCAGGCGTAAATCAAGTAGCAGCAGGTTATGTAATTTATGGAACATCAACCATGTTAGTATATACGACAGGTGATGGTGTAAACGGATTTACATTGAATCCAGCTATCGGAACGTTCTATTTGTCGCATCCTGATATGAAATATTCGGAAGACGGAAAAATTTACTCGATTAACGAAGGAAATTACGTTCATTTTCCTCAAGGTGTGAAAGATTATATCAAATATTGCCAGTTGGAAGAAGGAGATAGACCTTATACTTCAAGGTATATAGGAAGTTTAGTTTCTGATTTCCATAGAAATATGATTAAAGGCGGAATTTATTTATATCCAACCAGTTCAAAAGCTCCAAACGGAAAATTACGTTTGTTATACGAATGTAATCCAATGGCATTCATAGCTGAACAAGCAGGCGGAAAAGCTTCTGACGGTTACAAAAGAATCATGGAAATTCAACCCACAGAATTACACCAACGTGTTCCATTCTTCTGCGGAAGTAAAAACATGGTAGAAAAAGCAGAAGAATTTATGGCGAAAGCGAAGTAATTTTTCAATTAATAAAAATAAAAAAAAGCACAAACTCATTAGAATTTGTGCTTTTGTATTTTAAAATAGTTTTAACTACTCTTTAATCCATTTCAATGTAGTATTATTATTAGGGAGTTGAACAAAATAAATCCCGCTTGCCAGTTTTGTAACATCTAAGCTGTTTTCGTTTTGGTTGATTTCTTGTTTCATGATGGTTTGCCCTGCAACGTTATAGATAACTACTGTTTGATTTTCAGAAAAATTATTTTTTATAGTAATAAAATCTTGTGCCGGATTAGGATAAAGACTCACGCTGTTTTCAAAATTTGGAGTAGATAAAGGTTCCCAACCTATTTTCATGGCTTTTGGTAAGCTTGATGTGGTTGTAGAATTGTATTCATCTCCTATAGTAATATAATTACCTTCATTAGTTTTTATAATATCTAAGAGGTTTCCTCTACTACCGCAATATTGCCATACGGTTTGATGATTAGTATTAAAATTTTTTATAATAAATGATTGTGAGTTTGTTTCATCATTACAAATAGAGGTAATTCCTAAAGTATAACCGCCATTTAGTTCTGGGATTATATTAGCTTGAAAGTAGCTAAATTGATTGTTTGTGATTTCGGTTTCCGAAATTTGGTTACCAAAAGAATCTGTGGCTACAGACCAAACATGAGCTTGACCTGAGTTATTGTTGTATACCTTACCTCCAACTAATAAGTAATTTCCGTTTGTTAATTCAGCAACAGCATTTGCAAATTCATGTTCTATGCTCCCATAAGTTCTTTCCCATATTAAATTGTTGTTCTGAGATAATTTTGCCATATAAAAATCACTAGATGATGGATTACTGTTTTCTGCAATATTTCCTGCCACAACTAAAGTACCATCGCTTGCTTCAATAACACCAAATAAGTCTAAGTTGTTATTTAACAATCTTGTCCATTGTATGTTCTTAAATATATCTATTTTGGTTATCCATCCGTTTTCATTTAAACTTCCAATAGCTAAAAACCCACCATCTTGCGTGCAAATTAATTTAGTGATTATTAAATCATTTTCTATGGCATTAGGATAATGCCATTGATTTGTAACTGTTCCTGAAGAATTAATTTCTGATAGCGAAAAGTGATTAGTCATTGAAGAGTTAAGATTATTACTTATATAATAAATAACATTGTTGTCCGATAAAAAAGAAGCCAAAAAGATGGCTTCTTTAAAAGAATCGTAAATTTGTGTTTCGACATACAAAATACGATGAGTAAAAGTAATTATTTTTCCAGTAAATCTGTTTTCGGACAGCTGATTTCTT
>NZ_DITB01000084.1 GCF_002422095.1 Flavobacterium sp. UBA6195 | reverse complement strand
ATTTAAAATTATCTAAAACCAAAGGAAAGGTTTCTGATTTGGAAATGAAGGCCCAAAACGATAAAACAATTTTCGGGAAAATAGGCATGGGGCATACGCGTTGGGCAACTCACGGAGTTCCTAATGATGTAAATTCGCATCCTCATTTTTCAAATTCAGGAAAGTTAGTTATTATTCATAATGGTATTATAGAGAATTATGAACCATTAAAGCAAGAGTTAATTAAAAGGGGTTACACTTTTAAATCTGATACCGACACAGAAGTGTTAGTAAACTTAATAGAAGAAGTTAAGAAAAAAGAGAATTGCAAACTAGGTAAGGCTGTTCAAATAGCTTTAAATCAAGTTATTGGGGCTTATGCAATTGCAGTAATTGATGTTGAAAAGCCAGATGAAATTATTGTGGCGCGTTTAGGAAGTCCTTTGGCAATTGGAATTGGCGAAGATGAATTTTTTATCGCTTCAGATGCAACACCATTTATTGAGTATACATCAAATGCCATTTATTTGGAAGATGAAGAAATGGCAATTGTGCGTTTACACAAACCGTTAAAAGTTAGAAAAATTAAAGACGATTCATTGGTTGATCCTTACATTCAAGAACTGCAGTTAAACTTGGAGCAAATTGAAAAAGGAGGTTATGATCATTTCATGATGAAAGAAATCTACGAACAACCAAGCGTAATCAAAGATACTTACCGTGGAAGACTTTTGGCAAACAAAGGAATTATCCAAATGTCTGGTGTTGAAGATAATTTAGAAAAATTTTTAAATGCTAAACGAATTCTTATTGTGGCATGTGGTACTTCTTGGCACGCTGGATTAGTTGCGGAATATATTATTGAAGAATTTTCAAGAATTCCAGTTGAAGTTGAATACGCATCTGAATTTAGATACAGAAATCCAATCATTAATAAAGACGATGTTGTTATCGCAATTTCACAATCAGGTGAAACGGCAGATACTTTGGCAGCAATCAAATTAGCTAAAGAAAATGGAGCTTTTGTTTTTGGAGTTTGTAATGTAGTAGGTTCATCAATTTCTCGTGAAACGCATGCAGGTGCTTATACACATGCAGGTCCAGAAATTGGAGTAGCTTCTACAAAAGCATTTACAACTCAAATTACCATTCTAACATTATTAGCTCTTCGTTTGGCTAAAGCTAAGGGTACCATGAATAATTCAGAATACCAACGTTATTTATTGGAGCTAGAAATTATGCCAGAAAAAGTACAAGAGGCATTATTAACAAATGAAGTAGCAAAGCAAATTGCTGAAAGCTATAAAGATGCAACTAATTGTTTGTATTTAGGTAGGGGTTATAATTTTCCAGTAGCTTTAGAGGGAGCTTTAAAATTAAAAGAAATTTCATATATCCATGCAGAAGGTTATCCAGCTGCTGAAATGAAACATGGACCAATTGCTTTAATTGACGAACATATGCCAGTTATTGTTATTGCTCCAAATAAAGGTCATTATGATAAAGTAGTAAGTAACATTCAAGAGATAAAATCTAGAAGTGGTAAAATTATTGCGGTGGTAACTAAAGGCGATACACAAGTTAGAGCTTTAGCTGATCATGTAATTGAAATTCCAGAAACTAATGAGCCATTTACACCTCTGTTAACAACGATTCCGTTGCAATTATTGTCCTATCATATTGCAGTTTTAAGAGGTTGTAATGTAGATCAACCTAGGAATTTGGCAAAATCCGTTACCGTAGAATAACATTTTAAAAGCGAAATTGGAAGATTTCGCTTTTTTGTTGCAAAAAATTCAAAAAATAAATTGCAAAATTGTTTTAGAAAAAACTATCTTTGCACTCGGAAAAATATATCATTTTTTCAACATTAATTAGCTATTAAATAAATACATAAGCAATGTCTAGAATCACAGGAAAAGTTGCACAAATTATCGGACCAGTTGTTGACGTCGTGTTTAATGATGCAAATGCTGAGTTACCTAAAATTTACGATTCATTAGAAATCACTAAAAAAGATGGTACTTTATTAGTATTAGAAGTTCAATCTCACATTGGAGAAAATACAGTTCGTACTATTTCTATGGACTCTACAGACGGTTTGTCTAGAGGTGCTGAAGTAGTTGCTACTGGTGCTCCAATTCAAATGCCAATTGGTGGTGAAGTTTTCGGACGTTTATTTAATGTAATAGGTGATGCAATCGATGGTTTAGGAGACTTACCAAAAGTAGGTGAAAGTGGTTTGCCAATTCACAGACCAGCTCCAAAATTTGAAGATTTATCAACTTCTACTGAAGTTTTATTTACCGGTATTAAAGTAATCGACTTAATTGAGCCTTATGCAAAAGGAGGTAAAATTGGATTGTTTGGTGGTGCTGGAGTAGGTAAAACAGTATTGATTCAAGAATTGATTAACAATATTGCAAAAGGTCACGGTGGTTTATCAGTATTTGCTGGTGTAGGAGAAAGAACTCGTGAAGGAAATGACCTTTTAAGAGAGATGTTAGAATCAGGAATTATTAAATATGGTGATGAATTCATGCACTCTATGGAAAATGGAGGATGGGATTTATCAAAAGTAGATAAAGAATTAATGAAAGATTCTAAAGCTACTTTCGTATTCGGTCAGATGAATGAGCCACCAGGAGCACGTGCACGTGTTGCTTTATCAGGTTTAACAATTGCTGAATATTTCCGTGATGGAGCAGGAGATGGACAAGGAAAAGACGTACTTTTCTTCGTTGATAACATCTTCCGTTTTACACAAGCAGGTTCTGAGGTATCTGCACTTTTAGGTCGTATGCCATCTGCGGTAGGATACCAACCTACTTTAGCAACTGAGATGGGAGCGATGCAAGAGCGTATTACTTCAACTAAAAAAGGATCTATTACATCTGTACAAGCAGTATACGTTCCTGCGGATGACTTAACTGACCCGGCTCCTGCAACAACGTTTGCTCACTTAGATGCAACAACAGTATTATCTCGTAAAATTGCTGAGTTAGGTATTTACCCAGCGGTAGATCCACTAGATTCTACTTCTCGTATTTTAACGCCAGAAATTTTGGGGAAAGACCACTATGAGTGTGCTCAAAGAGTAAAAGAAATTCTTCAAAAATACAAACAACTACAAGATATCATTGCTATCTTAGGTATGGAAGAGTTGTCAGAAGATGATAAATTAGCAGTTGCTAGAGCTCGTCGTGTACAACGTTTCTTATCTCAACCTTTCCACGTAGCGGAGCAATTTACAGGTATTCCTGGAGTATTGGTTGATATTAAAGAAACTATCAAAGGATTTAACATGATTATGGATGGTGAATTAGACCACTTACCAGAAGCAGCGTTCAACCTTAAAGGTACTATCGAAGAAGCTATCGAAGCTGGACAAAAAATGTTAGCAGAAGCATAATTCAGTGTTCAGTGTTTAGTCACAGTATTCAGTTACTTGCTAATCACTAATCACTATTCACTAATCACTAAGAAATATGATTTTAGAAATAGTATCACCAGAAGCTACATTGTTTAAAGGAGAAGTTACTTCGGTAGCAGTTCCTGGAGTTAACGGTGAGTTTCAAATGCTAAATAATCACGCGCCTATTGTTTCATTGTTAGCAAAAGGAAACGTGAAAATCAATGCTCAAAACATTAAAATTGAAAAAGAATTCGTTTCTAAATTCAACAAAGTAAATGAGCAAACGTATTGGTTACCTATTAATTCAGGTACCATCGAAATGAATGAAAACAAGATTATTGTTTTAGCTGACTAAGACAATAAGATTTATAGTAAAAAGTCCTGCAATTTGCGGGACTTTTTTTGTTTTATTACTTTGTGATTGAATTGTATGCAAGATTTAATTTACTTACTACAATTTCAATTTCTTCTTCATTCAAATGACCAAATCCAAAACGAATGGCGCATGTATTTTTATCTTGATAAAGAATGGTCTTCGGTAGAAAGACATCTAATTTCGATACTTCTTCCGCAAGTTGAATTAATGATATGGAAGGGTTAAATCCAATCCAAATGGCTAATCCACCCGAAGGCTTTTTAAATTGAATAGCTTCATTGAAATAACGCTTCAAACATTCGCAAGCAAAATCTCTTCTTTTTTTGTAAATGATGGTATTCTTTTTTAGTAAACGATGAATTTCACCTTCATATATTAATTCCGAAAGCACTTGTTCTTGAATTAAGTCGCCCTGCTTGTCTAACATTTGTAAATAGTTTTTGGCTTCCAAAATCAAATTTTCAGGAGCCACTACAAATCCGGTTTGAAAACTTGGAAATAGTGATTGCCCCAGTTTTCCAAGATAAATCACCATTCCATTTCCATCTGAACTTGCCATAGGCAACATAGCGGAACCGTCGAGTTGAAAATCATAATCAAAATCGTCTTCAATTATGGCAAATTGATATTTCTTAGCAAGTTGTAAAAGTTGTAATCTTCGTTCGGCAGACAAAGTGTTTGTAGTAGGATAATCGCGATTAGAACAGACATAAACACATCGAATTTTGCCTTTTGTAAAATGTTTTTCTATGTAATTAATGTCTAATCCATTTTCATCAACGGGGATGGTTTTAATATCGGCTCTAGCTTCTTGAAAAATCATATTGGCATTATAATTACTCAAATTACCAACCAAAACAACGTCTTTTTTACGAATTAAAAGTTGCGAGATGATATACAAACTCATCTCGGTACTTCGAGTACTGATTAAATTTGTAGGTTTGATATGAAAACCTCGAGTTGCATTTAAAAAATTACACAATTGATTTTCAAACATAGAATAGCTGTTTTTTGATGTATTGTTCCATTTTGAAATCAATGATTTTCGCTTCATTGATGTGCCATACCATTTCGAAAATTCGTGAATAGGATGCAATCGTAAATCGGGTTGACCATCGTTTAAAATGTATTTTGCTTCTGAAAATTCTTGTGTTGATGCCAAGTGAAACGAAGTTTCAAAAGGAAATCCTGTCGTTATAGGATAACTATATGCATCGTTTAGTTTGTTAGTACTTGCTTTGATAGTAACTGTTTTTGATCTTGGAAATAAAACAAAAGCACCTTTATTTGGAATGATTTCTACCCAACCTTGAGCTCCTAATTCTTCATAAACGGCAACCGCAGTATTCCGATGGATGCTAAATAATTGGCTAAATATTCTAGTGCCAGGCAATGCTGTTCCTTCTTTTAAATAGCCTCTTTGAATCGCATTTATTATTTGCTGTGCAATTTGAATATATACCGAAGTAGCACTTGTTTTATCAAATTGAATAAGTTCTTTTAATACCAAACTAACCGGACTATCTATCATTTTAAAACTGGACTATTTTAATCATCCGGAAAGTTACGACTTTTGCACCGTTTTAAATAACCCAATATCGAATAAATGAAAAAAGTATATTATTTAGTTCCCTTGCTAATGTTTGTATTAACTATGAATGCTCAGGAAAATGAACTTAAAACAGATTCACTAAAAGAAGCAGTCATTACATCTTCTCGTATCGATTTGCCTTTTAAAGAAAATTCAAGAACCATTCAAATTGTTACTGCTGAAGATATTAAAAAATTAGGTGTGACAAATGTTGCCGATGCTTTACAACAAATTGCAGGAATTGATGTGCGTAGACAAGGAGTAAACGGAATGCAATCGGATTTATATATAAGAGGCGGAAGTTTTGATCAAACATTGTTGTTAATAGATGGTATAAAAGTAGATGATGCTCAAACGGGTCATCATACTATGAATTTGGCTTTACCAATTGAAGTTATAAAAAGAATTGAAGTGATTAAAGGTCCTGCTGCTCGTATTTTTGGTCAAAATGCTTTTACTGGAGCAATTAATATTGTAACGAAAGATGTTGATGAAAATTCTTTAATTGCTAAAGTACAAGGTGGTTCTTTTGATCAATTTATTGCAGAAGTTACTGGAACTGTAAATCTGGAAGAAAGTAGTCATATTGTACATTTTTCAAAAAACTTTTCAGATGGATATCGTTATAATACTGATTTTGATAATACTAATTATGTTTTAAAAAGTCAGTTCAATAAAAATAAATTACCAATTGAATTACTAACAAGCTATTCAGAAAGAAAATTTGGTGCAAACGGGTTTTATGGTTTTACCAACTATATTGATCAATATGAAGAAACTCAAGCAAGTTTAATAGGTCTTTCAACGGTAATTAAAAGCGGAAATTTTACATGGAAACCAAGAATTTATTGGCGCAGAAACCAGGATTTATATTTATTAGTTAGAAATACCCCATTAACATATAGAAATTTACATATTACTAATAAAGTTGCTGCTGAATTAAACGGTTCGTATCAATCAACGTTAGGAACAACTGGTTTTGGGGTTGAGTTTTCTAAATATTACATATCAAGTAATCGTTTAGGAGATAATCAAAGAGAAATTGCGAGTTTATTTTTAGAACATCGTTTCCAATTTTTCAACAACATTTTAGATGTTACTCCTGGAATTTCGGCTTCTTATTTTTCAGATTTTGATAATCAATTTTTTCCAGGTTTAGATATAGGAGTTAAAATTTCAGATAAATTTAGAGCTTACGGAAATATTGGGACTTCTTATAGAGTTCCTACATATACCAATTTATATTATACTTCTCCTGTAACCATAAGCAATCCCGACTTAAATACAGAAGAAGCTTTTTCACAAGAAGTTGGTTTTAAATATATGAGTGATAGATTCAATATATCGATAGCTGCTTTTAATCGTGATGCTGATAATTTAATCGATTATGTTCGTGAAAACACAACAGATGCTTGGCAAGCACAAAATATTCAAAGTGTAAATACAAAAGGATATGAAGCGCAAGCTGATTACTTTTTCACAATAAATAATTTACCACAAAAAATTCAGTTAGGTTATTCTTATTTAGATAACGATGTAAAGGCAAGTGAAGCTAATTTTTCTCAATATTCTATTAACTCGATGAAACATCAATTCACAAGTAGTTTACAATTTAACTTCTTTAAAGGTTTAAATACAACTTTTGCTTATCGTTATGTAGAGCGTACAGCAGGAATGAGCTATAATGTTTATGATGCAAATGTTAGTTATAGAATAAAAGCGTTTGAACTATCTATGTTTGCTAACAATATTTTTAATGCAGATTATATTGAATTAGGAATGATTCCAATGCCAAAAGGGAATGTGATGTTTGGAATTAAGTATTTATTTAAGTAAAATAAAGTTTGTTAAGTGAAAGGGGACTGCAGCAATGTAGTCCTTTTTTTGTTTCTTG
>NZ_DITB01000016.1 GCF_002422095.1 Flavobacterium sp. UBA6195 | reverse complement strand
CTTCAGAAGTTTCGTTCAGTTTTTTTGCCGAATTTAAAATTCCCCCACCACGATTAGCAATTTCCTCATACGACAAACCATTGATTCTATCTACAAATTCCTGAATTCTATTTCCTGCATACACGATATGTGTGTGACTATCTACCCATGTTGGTAAAATTACTTGTCCAGTTGCATCAATAACTTTAGCATCTGAAATTATTGGGCAATTATCCATTGGGCCAAAATCAGCAATAAGATTATTTTCAATTAAAAGATATGCATTATCGATTTTGGGTAAAGTAGCCATTTCTTTTCCAGAAACCTTTTCGATTGAATTTTCTCTAACTTGTAAAAGCTCTTTTATATTGATAAAAAGTGTTTGCATCTGAAATAAAATTTTTAGTAAAAATACTTCTCATTTTTAAAAACTCCTATCTTTATATAAAATTTGTTTGTTTTGAGAAAAATTAAATACAAGAAAGGAAGAAAAGTTCAGCCAAGTGTTCTAGAATACACAGGTTCTCATAAAACTACCCCAACTGAAATTCAATTATTTGTTTATAATGCTGATGATGTAACCGAAATGCAACAATTAGAAGTTTCGGATGTAAAAAACAGTATTAATATTACAAAAGTGAATTGGGTTAACATTCACGGATTAAACGAACCTGATAAAATTGCAGCTATTGGACAAATTTTTGGAGCTGATAATTTTATCATTGGGGATATATTAAATACTACTAAAAGAACAAAATTAGAGGAATATCATGATATTTTGTTTTTTAATGTAAAATCGCTTTTACCTATTAAAGATAGTGATGCTTTAGGGTATGAACAAATTAGTTTTATGTTAAAAGATAATGTTTTGTTATCCTTTCAAGAAAAGCGAAGTGATTTTTTTACACACATAAGAGAGCGATTACGAACCAATTCGGGTGTAGTTAGAACCAAAAAAGCTGATTTTTTATTGTATTTACTTTTAGATGCTATAATTGAAAATTTTTATATTTCTATTGAAAGCGAAGAAGATCGAGTAGACGAAATTATTAATTTATCAAAAGCAAGTACTAAACCAGAAGTATTAGAATTAATTGAAAAACATCGTGATAATTTTAATTTTCTAAAACGTTCTATTATTCCATTACGCGATTCCTTATATTCTATTAAAAGCATGAAGGATGATGATGTTTTTAATGATATTCAGCATGAAAATTATTCTTTTTTCTCACGATTACATCAAAAATGCCTTGAATTATTAGAACAAATTGAATCCGATTTAATAACATTAGAAAGCGCTTCAAGTTACTTTTTTTCGGCGCAGAATCATAAGATGAATGAAGTAATGAAAACCCTAACTGTGGTTTCAATGTTCTTTTTACCCTTAACTTTTATTGTTGGGGTTTATGGAATGAACTTTAAAAATTTTCCAGAGTTAGAGTGGGAGAATGGTTACTTTATTATATGGGGAGTAATGATTGTTGTGGTGCTATTTATGTTTGTTTATTTTAAATTGAAAAAGTGGTTTTAGTTATCATAAAATAATTTTGAATTCTATTGTCAAAAATAAATATTACTACTATCTTTGACGTGAATTCATAAAAATTCCGGAAAACATGTTTGAATTTCAACAGTACCTAGGTTTTTTACTTTTCTTAACCATATTAACTATTGGTTTTTGGTTGATGATTTTCTTAGTAGGATTTGTTCACTATTGGTTGGGCGGTGCTATTATGGAATTGATTAAAGAGAAAAGAGCTAAAAGACAAGCTGAATTAGAAGGATAATTTTCTTTTAATTTTAAAAATAAAAAGTCCCGAATTAATCGGGACTTTTTTTATGGTTAATGGATTTGGAAATTATGGTCTCCCCATAAAATCACCTTCTCCACCGTTATCTTCTCTACGAGGTTGTCTTTCTTTTTCGTTTTTCTGTTTGTTAAAACGATAAGTAAAAGTTAACATTACTTGTCTTACTCTCCATTGCATTTCACTGTACGAACTTACTACGTTTGGAATGTTTGTTTCCATAATTCTTTTTCTTGAATTAAAAACATCACTTACATTTAATGAAATACTACCTTTTTCTTTTAGAATATCTTTACTAAAAGCAAGGTTCATAGAGGCTACTCCTAAAGATTTTCCTTGAGCATTAGTTTGAGGAGCATTATAAGTTGCGTTAGTTTGCCAATCTATTTTATAAGGCAAAGTAATTTTAGAACTAATTCTTGTAAACCAAGTTAAAGCTACATTATCAAAATTTTGTAAAACGGTATTTCCAACGTAATCTACATAGCTGTAATTTCCTTGAGTTTCATTTCTAAACGCATTGAAGTTTCCGTTTAATCTCCACCATTTGTAAGGTGTGTAGTTTAAGTTAAATTCGAAACCTGTTCTATATTCTTTTGATAAATTGATAGGCGTGCTTAAGATGACAGGAACACCTTCTACAAATAAACCAGATTCTTTTCTAATAAATTGAAATGCATCATTTGTAACATTAATGTAAGCTGATGTATTGAATGTTAATTTTTTCCATTTTTTAAGATAGCCTAAGTCAATAGCATCTGTATAGGATGGATTGATATCTGGATTTCCTTGAAAGATATTAATGTTACTTGATAGGGATGAAACTGGGTTTAAGAAACGCCCTCTTGGACGATTAATTCTTTTACTATAACTTAAACTAACAGAACTTGATTCAGAAAACTCGTAATTAAAAGTTGCCGATGGGAATAAGTTATTGTATTTTTTTGTGTTGTAGTCGTTTAAAGATAATGAGTTCACTTCAATATGACTGTCTTCAAAACGTAAACCAAAGAAATAAGAAAATTTATTGATTTTAGAACCATATTGAGTGTAAAGTGCATTTACATTTTCGATATATTCTAAAGTATTAGAAAACTCAGAAACGGGAGTAACCACAAAATCTGTTAAATTCTTTTGAAAACTTCCTCTATACCCCGCTTCAAAACGTCCGTTTTTACCAATTGGCAACACATAATCTGATTGAATTAAGTTTCTTTGTTGGTTGTTTTTATTAGTTGTACCTTGAGTTACTATTGAGGTAGGATTTTCTAAAATTTGATCGTAAATGGTGGCATACTCATTTTCTCTATTTTGAGACGTAGCAAAATCAATTGTTAATTTGTGGTCGTCTTTTTTGAATTTTTTTGTAAAGTTAGAGGTGTACTCAATACTAAATTCATCACTTTTTTGATCGTTCAAACGATTTCTAACAAAAGTTGGATTGTTTGTTGCATCAAAATTATAAAAGAAAACATTATCAGGGTTTTCGCCATTGTTTTCTCTGAATGTTATGGCATTGGTCCAACTTAATGATTTTGATAAATTTAAATCGATTCCAAAGTTAGCATTATATCCTTTACTTAATCGTTCATTAGTTCTTCTTTCTTTAATAAAACGATTTGTCGAACCATCAGCATTAAAATACTCAGCATCGACCATAGTGTTTCCGGGGTTGTTTCTATAATTATATCCTATGTTAGAAAACAAATTATAGTTATTACTTTTCTTATTTAAATTAATGCTTGTTCCATAAGTTTCTGGGTCACCTGCATTTACCATTACCGAACCATTAACTCCATTTGCTTTTCCTTTGCGTAAAACAATGTTAATAATTCCACCACCCCCTTCAGCATCATAACGTGCAGATGGATTGGTAATAACCTCTACTTTTTCAACGGCATCAGCGGGTAATAATTTTAAAGCATCTGCAATATTAATTCCGGCTAAACCAGAAGGTTTTCCGTCAATTAATATTTTAACATTTTCATTACCTCTTAAAGCTACAGTTCCTTCCGCATCAACAGTTACAGATGGTACGTTATCTAAAACGTCACTAACAGTACCGCCTTTTACCATCATATCTTTACCTACGTTGTAAACTCTTTTATCAAGTTTAATTTCTACTGTAGATTTTTCAGCAACAACTTCAATTTCATTTAATTGCGCAACATCTGGCTCCATTGCAATAACACCTAAATTGACATCAGAATTAAATTCAGTTTGTGCTAATTTGATACTTTTAAAAGAGATAAATTCTGCTCTAACATTATATTTACCTGTAGTAACTTCAAATTTGAAATTACCATTTTCATCTGTTATTCCTCCAGATAACTGTTTGGTTATGTTGTTTTCGAAAACTATTGTAGCGTATTCTAAAGGTTGATTCGTGCCTTTTTCAATAACTTTTCCCGAAATAGTAATTTTTTTAACATCAGGTCGTTGCGAAAAAGTAAGCAGGCATGACAATAAAGTAAAGACGGTAATAAGAATTTTTTTGTTCATAATGTTTTTTTGCAAATAAGACCACAAAAGTAACTTTTGGTTTAGTCGTTATTTGCTAAATCTATGTTAAAACTACTAAAGGATTTCGTTAATCTTTTCTTTTGGTCTAGCAATAACGGCTCTATTACCGTTAATTACTATTGGACGTTCAATTAGTTTTGGATTTTCAAGCATTGCTTTAATTATTTCCTCATCATTAAGTTCTTTTCCTTTGTATTTTTCAGTCCAAATTGATTCTTTGGTTCTTACCAAATCGATTGGTTTAATTTTTAGCTTTTGAATTACTTCTTTTAGCTCTGATTCTGAGAACGGTTCATCAAAATATTTTCGAATTTCAAAAGGTTGGTTTAAGTTTTCAATTTCGCACAAACCTTCTCT
>NZ_DITB01000107.1 GCF_002422095.1 Flavobacterium sp. UBA6195 | reverse complement strand
AATTTTAATTGTTTTCTCCATCTATTTTCAAGATCTGATTTACTTTCACAGAATGGAAGTTTATCATAATCAACATTAATATATTCTTTAACAGTAAAATCAAAAGGATTCTCTAGAATATTCTCATAAATAGCTCTAGATTCTTTCATCCTCTTTAATAAACGAGCATTTGTTAAATTAAAAAAAGTTAAATCTTTATTTAAAATCATATCGTCTATTGAAGATTCATATTTACTAAACTCTTCAATATCACTTTGAATAAAAAAACGTTTTGTAGGATCTATATTATTCAAATATTTTTTATAAACTTTTTTTGAAAAATCATCATCAATAGCAACAGGACTATAATGACCGCGTTCTAAAACCATCGTTAATAAATCCAAGAGTAGCTTATCTTTTTCTGGATCTTCTTTTTTCTGAGTCGGAATAAAACTCCATAGTATTGCTGATAAAGCAGTTACCAACAATACAACCTTATAATTTCTTTTCATAAATTCCACTATTCGTTTCATTGAAAAATTTTCAACTAAATTACACAAAAAATCATGCCATAAAAGCACAAATTACTATAATTTTTTGTTAAACACACAAAATTTATCCAACAAAAAAAAGGTTTCGATTTAAATTATTTAATTTAGCAAAAAATGTACAAAAATGACAAAACCACTGATATTAGTAACTAACGATGACAGCATTGTTGCTCCTGGAATTCGCGCTTTAATTGAGGTGATGAAAGAATTAGGCGAAGTTGTAGTTGTAGCTCCCGATAGTCCTCAAAGTGCAATGGGACACGCGATTACCATAAACAATACCTTGAAACTAGAAAAAGTACATTTAGACAAAGACTTAAAACAGGAATACAGTTGCAGCGGAACTCCCGTAGATTGTGTAAAAATTGCCGTAAACGAAATTCTAAAAAGAAAACCCGATTTATGTGTTTCTGGAATTAATCATGGTTCTAATTCTTCTATCAATGTGATTTATTCGGGAACGATGAGTGCTGCTGTTGAAGCTGGAATCGAAGGTATTCCTGCTATCGGATTTTCGTTATTAGATTACAGTTGGGATGCAGATTTTGAACCCATCAAAAGTCATATAAAACAAATTGCATCAGAAGTTTTAAAAAATGGATTACCCGAAGGCGTAATTTTAAACGTTAATTTCCCGAAATTAAGCAAAGAAGAAATCAAAGGTATCAAAATTTGTCGCCAAGCGAAAGCCATGTGGCAAGAGGAATTTGACAAAAGAACGAATCCACAAGGAAAAGAATATTATTGGTTAACGGGAAAATTTGTCAATTTAGACAAAGGAACTGATACGGATGAATGGGCTTTAGAGAATGGTTATATTTCGATTGTTCCAGTGCAATTTGATTTAACAGCACATCATGCGATGCAACAATTAAATTCTTGGGAATTATAAAGAAAAAACACATGAAATATTACATCATAGCAGGAGAAGCTTCGGGCGATTTACATGGTTCAAACTTAATGAAGGCTTTGTATGAAAAAGATCCATCAGCAGAAATTCGTTTTTGGGGTGGCGATTTGATGCAAAATGTGGGCGGAACTTTAGTAAAACACTATCGTGAATTGGCTTTCATGGGATTTATTGAAGTCGTTATGAATTTAAAAACCATTTTGAACAACATCAAAATCTGCAAAAAAGACATTGAAACCTTTCAGCCTGATGTCATAATTTTCATTGATTACCCTGGATTTAATATGCGCATTGCTACTTGGGCAAAAGAGCGTAACATTCCGACCCATTATTACATTTCACCTCAAATTTGGGCTTGGAAAGAAAACCGTATCAAAGCTATCAAACGCGATGTGGATTTCATGTACGTAATTCTTCCATTTGAAAAAGATTTTTACGAGAAAAAACACAATTTCCCAGTTCATTTTGTTGGACATCCGCTAATTGATGCTATTGCAAGTAGAACGGAAGTTTCAGATGAAATTTTCAGAAAAGAAAATCATTTATCAGACAAACCAATTATTGCATTATTACCTGGAAGTCGCAAGCAAGAAATTGCTAAAATGCTTTCGATTATGCTTTCGGTAACCAACGATTTTCCTGATTACCAATTTGTAATTGCAGGTGCTCCAAGTCAGGAATATGAGTTTTACAAAACGTTTTTAACGAATGAAAATGTGAAATTTATTTCGAACAAAACTTATGATTTATTAAGTCATTCACACGCTGCTTTGGTAACTTCTGGAACCGCAACTTTAGAAACGGCTTTATTCAATGTTCCTGAAGTGGTTTGTTATAAAGGAAGTTGGGTTTCATATCAAATTGCCAAACGCATCATCACTTTAAAATACATTTCACTTGTGAATTTAATCATGGACAAAGAAGTGGTTAAAGAATTGATTCAAGATGAATTGAACACGAAGAATTTAAAATTAGAATTGAACAAAATTCTGAATTCAGAAAGTCGAAACATTTTATTGAACAATTATGCCGATTTAAAACAGAAATTAGGAGGCGAAGGTGCAAGTAAAAAGACTGCAGAACTAATTCTAGATTCTTTCAAAAAATAAAGAATATTCTTAATTATTTAGTAGAAAATTAACGGATTTTTTGTATTTTTGGAAGTAAGAAGTCCCTACTCCTTAAAACTAAATACTACTTCAAAAACAAAAGTGATTGAAAGTATTTAAGTTTCCTTTACTCACCATTACTATTAGTTTTGCAATAGGAATTATTGCAGAATACTATTTGCAATGGGGTTTTTCAACTCTCATAATTTCACTTTTGTTAGGTTTAGGATTATTTTGTTTTCTATACTGGAAAAGTAAAAAAGTTTTGCTTCAAGATTCTTTTTTCGGAATTACCACTTACCTACTCGCTTTTACTTTAGGAATGATGAGTTTTTATATTCATTCCGATTTGAATTCGAAACATCATTACACTAAAAAGTCATTTGAAGAATCCAATTCCATTCGAGCCATCGTTACTACAACTTTAAAACCGAATGAGAAGTACAACAAATATTTCATTTCTCTTTCACATTTTAATGATTCCATTGCTTCTGGAAAACTATTACTTTATGTTCCAAAATCCAACATTGAGATCTTACATTCTGGTGATGAAATTTGGTTGAACAGCTCGATTTATCACATTCCAAAAGCTTTCAATCCGTACCAATTTGATTATTCGAAATATTTAGAAAAGCAAAACGTATTCCATCAAATTTACACGCAAGAAAATCAAATTAAAATCATTCAAAGGCATAAAACCACAGATTATTACATTGAAAATTTAAGAAATAATCTCAGTAAAAGTTTTGAGATTCATCAATTTGATTCCAAAACCAAAGCCATAATTGACGCCTTAATTTTAGGACAACGATTGGAATTAGACAAAGAAACCATTGCCGATTATTCCAATGCCGGTGTGATTCACATTTTAGCGATTTCAGGATTGCATATTTCTATTATTTACTTTTTTATTGTGTTCTTGTTGAAACCTTTGAAAAGAGTGAAATTTGGAGCAGAAATCCAATTACTAATCGTCTTAACGATTTTATGGTTATTTGCCTTACTTACGGGTTTGCCAGCTTCGGTAACCAGAGCGGTGACTTTGTTTAGCTTTATTAGTATTGGAAACTATTTCAATCAACCAAAAGCAATTTATAATGCTTTAGCTATTTCCGCTTTTTTAATTTTATTGGTAAAACCAAATGCTATTTTTGATATTGGATTTCAATTGAGTTATGCTGCGGTTTTATCGATTGTTTTGTTTCAACCTTTTTATAAAAAATTCTATTTTTCCGAAAATAAAATTGCAATTTATTTTACTGATACGATTTTAGTTTCCCTAGCAGCGCAAATTGGCGTTTTACCTTTGAGTTTGTATTATTTCAATCAATTGCCTTTGTTGTTTTTATTAGCGAATTTAGTAATTATTCCACTTTCGAGTTTGGTTTTGATTGTTGGAATTGTGATTTTACCACTAAATTTTATACTTCCATCGGTTGCGGTTTTCTTAGGGAAAATTTTAGAATTCAGCATTCAATTTATGAACGAATATATTCATTGGATTGCCCAATTTAAAAGTGGTATTATCACGAATATTTCGTTTTCGGGTTGGTTGACTTTTTCGATGTATTTAGTTATCGTTGCTTTTATTCATTGGATGTATCACACGAAAATTAAAAATGTAAAATATATTTTAACATCTATATTACTCTTTCAATTGAGTTATATTAGTGTAAAATGGAACGAAAATCAAGGAAGTGAATTAGTGGTTTTTAATGAAAAATCAACGTTAATTGGCGTCAAAAATAAAAATAGTGTTATTGCATTTACTGATATTCCAGAGAATCACAACACGACTTTAAATCATTACACTCGAGGAACTTTCTCAGATTCATTGCGAATTTTTCCGATGCAAAATGCAATATCTTTTAAAAACAGAAGAATTTTGGTAGTTGATAGTTTAGGAATTTACAAAACCTCAATTAAACCTGAGATTGTAGTTTTAACTCAAAATCCAAAAATCAATCTAACCCGATTGATTCAAGATATAAAACCAGAAGAAATTATTGCAGATAAAAGCAACTACAAAAACACCGTTAAACGTTGGGAAATCACTTGTAGAAAAGAAAAAATCCCTTTTCATGCTATTGCCGAAAAGGGATTCTATAGGTTAAAATAAAATTATTTCTTTTTAAGAATTTGGTTAGCACCTTCAAGCCAAGCTGCTGGTCCACCTGCTATGTAACCTGTACTTCCTAAAGCACTCAAATTCACTTTGTTTTTATTTGATTTTGATGCGCTAACAAACCAAACCGTAGGATAACCTCTTACTTGTAACTGTTGTTGCAATTGTGCATTTTGCATTTTAACCGCATCGGTTTGATTGTTTTTTCTTGGAAAATCTAATTCCACTAAAACTACATTATCTTTTGCCCATTTAACAAACTCGGGAGTTTTAAATACTTCTTTTTGCAAACGGATACACCATCCACACCAATCAGAACCAGTAAAAAACAAGAATAATGGTTTTTTTTCTTTTATCGAAATATCAGTAGCTTTTGACATATCAGTATGCCAAGTTAACCCCTCTTGCGCTTGTATTGAAACGCTAGTTATTACTAAAAATGCTATTACTAAAATCTTTTTCATATTGTAATTTTTAAACAAATTTAATCAAAATGAATACCAAAACAGTATTATTTAACTTCTTGCATTAATTTTCTAATAATGGGTGAAATAGCAATCAACACTATACCAGCAATTAACGCGTAAATAGCTAATTGTTGGTAGCCATCGGTGTAAGCAATTAATTTTTCTGCCTTGGTAGCATTTTCATTAGCAATTGACATTCCAGCGCCTAAAATTCCCGCTACATATTGACCATAAGCACTGGCTAAAAACCACATTCCCATCATAACACCTTGCAATTTTACTGGTGAAAGTTTGGTCATAATCGATAATCCGATTGGAGATAAGCAAAGTTCTCCAAATGTGATGATGAAATAGGCCAAGGTAAATATTTCTAACGACGTCATTCCGTCAAGATTCGCAAAAAATCTTGTGAAATAGAACGTGTAAAAAGCTAAGGCTAAGAATAAAAATCCCAATCCAAATTTCACCACGGTATTCGGTTCAGCTTTTCTGGTATTCAACCAAACCCAAACTAATCCTAAAAGTGGCGCAAAAATGATTACAAATAATGAATTTGCAGCGTTATTGACTCCGTTAGGATCTAAATTAATGCCTAAAAAATCACTGTCTAAATTGTTGGCCGCAAATAAACTCAAGGAACCTCCACTTTGTTCAAAAAACGCCCAAAACAAAATTGAAAACACAATGAAAACCATTGCAGCAATCAACTTCTTGTTCTCTTGAAGTGAGAAATTTCGCATTTCGTAAGCCAAATACAACAACGTCACTGGACCAATCGTATACATGAAATAATCTGTATATTCCGGATTTGAAACCATTGTCATAATTAATGGAATGGCTACTAATGTTCCAATGTAAGTCGCATATTCATATAATTTTCGTTTCGAATCTTGCAAATGCAACAATGGCGAAAGTCCGATAGTGGCTAAACTTTTTTGCGTGAACAAGAACGTAACCAAACTAATGGTCATTACAATTCCCGCTAAACCAAAAGCTAAGTTCCATGAATAATTTTTACCAATATAAATACAGGCATAACCACCTAAAAGCGCACCGATATTAATTCCAGAGTAAAATAATGAAAAACCAGCGTCTCTTCTTGAATCATTTGCTTTATACAAAGTTCCTACCATAGTAGAGATATTGGGTTTGAAAAATCCTGTTCCAATTACAGTAAAAGCAATTCCCAAGAAGAAAAATTGTTTTGGATCGATGGCAAGAATGGCACTTCCTACAATCATCATAATTCCTCCCCAAAACAATGACTTTCTGTAACCTAAAATTTTATCAGCAAATAACCCTCCAACAAATGTGAAAGCATATACGAAAGCTTGTGTAGCGCCATATTGTAAATTGGCCACATCTTCTTTCATGAACAATTGGTGTACCATGAAAAAAGTTAACATTCCGCGCATTCCGTAGAAGCAGAAACGCTCCCACATTTCACTGAAGAATAAATACCAAAGTTGTTTTGGATATTTACCCTCGAAATTTTGAATTTCTTCTATTGTTTGAGTCGTTTGCATTTTAGTGAATTCCTTTTTCTTGCATTACTTTATTCAATTGTTTCAATAAAATGAACATTAATAAAGTAGCAAACATTAATAATCCGAAATTAATCCAGAAGAAATCTTGTTTGTTGTCATACGTATCCCAAAGACTAGCTAATACACCACTCAATTTATTTCCGATAGATGTTGATAAAAACCAACCTCCCATCATTAAAGAGGTTATGTTCGTTGGACTCAATTTAGAAACTACTGATAATCCCATCGGACTCAAGAATAATTCTCCAATTGTGATTACTCCGTAATTAGCAACCAACCACCAAACGCTTACTTTTTCAGTTCCGTTTGCACCCATGTTTACGGCTGCAATCATCACTAAAACGGATAAAGCAGAAATCAATAATCCGAATGCGATTTTTGTTGGTGTAGATGGTTCTTTCTTTCTATTTCTTAAAAATGTGAAGAACGCAACTACTAAAGGAGTCAAAATAATTACCCAACCAGGATTAATTGACTGACTTAAATTAGTTGCCCAAAGTGAAACAGAAGCACCTTCTTCTGGTAATTTATCTTTAGCTACGTTTCTAAAATAAACCGGATAATCTACTGTTTTTTGAACTTCACCATCAACTTTTTGAATACGGAAACTGGCATCATATAATTCAACTGTGTCTTTTTTGTATTCTACTTCTTTAGCTAATTTCAATCCATTAAAAACCGTTTGAGTGGTTCCTGTGATTTCTCTATCCGTGTAACGGTCAGCCCAAGTATTTAATGCCGAACCATTCAATTTGAAAACCCCCCAGAATAAAATTACCACTGCGAAAATCGTTAATAAAGCTCCGATAGGTCTTTTATCTTCCGTCTTAGCTTTAAAGTATAAACTTCCGTAGAAGAAAATCACTGGAATACAGGCGAAGATGAAAGCATCCGTACTATCCGAACCAAAAATATATCCGTTAGGATTTGCTTCAGTTGTTACTCCTTTGATTAACCAACCAATAACTCCAAAAACCGCTGAAGGTACTAGGATAAACATCACAATTTTCCAGAACGGCATATCGCCTGGTTGCACTCCTTTTTTCTCGGTTTTATCTCCGTAGTGTTTCGTTCCTAAAATGAAAACGATTACACCAATAAACATCCCAACTCCAGCCGCCATGAAAGCATATTGCCAACCCAATAAAATTTGTAAAGCAGCTCCAAAGAAGTTACAAATGAAAGCTCCCACGTTGATTCCCATGTAGAAAATGTTGTAGCCTTCATCTTTTTTATCTTTGTATTGTTCTTCGGTATAGAAATTACCTAAAAGTGTTGAAATATTAGGTTTAAAGAAACCATTACCCACGATAACTAATGTCATAGCGATGTACAGCATGGTAATATCATGAATTCCCATCATGAAATAACCCGCTCCCATCATAATTCCTCCGATTACGATAGATTTTTTGTAACCCCAATATCTATCAGCAACTAAGCCTCCAATAAAAGGAGTTAAGAATACCAAAGCGATAAAAGTTCCGTATAAATCGGATGCTTCTTTCTCGGTCATAGCGAATCCGGCTTCGACATCTTTAAGGTAAAGGGTAAAAATACCAATCATTAAATAGTAACCGAAACGCTCCCACATTTCAGATAAAAATAAGTAAGGCAATGCTTTAGGATGACTTTTCCACATAATTTATTGTATTAAAAAAAACAAACCTACAAGGGTTTCTTGTAGGTTTGAAAGATATAAAAAAAATTTTATTTTATTGCTTATTCCGTTTTAGCTTCAACATGATCGTTGTGCATTCTTTTTTCTAACCAAGAACTCAATACGAAAAGAATTGCAGCAGCTGCACCCGACATAATGATGAACAAAATAAAGAATTCATATAAATTAGTAATTTGAAAACCTAAAAATGATGTTGCGCCACCTGTTCCGTCTTCACCGCCTGGAATTAAAGCACTTAATGTTCCCGCAAATTTATTAGCCGCAGCATTTGCTAAGAACCAAGTTCCCATCATTAAAGATGATAAACGTAAAGGAGCTAATTTAGAAACCATTGATAATCCGATTGGTGATAAACATAATTCTCCAATAGTATGAATTACATATAATCCAATTAACCACCACATTGAAACTTTTTCACCTAAACCTAAGCCTTTAACAGCAATTGCAATTACTACATATCCTAAAGCAACTAAACCAAGTCCAATTGCCATTTTCTTTGGAGAAGATGGTTCTAATTTTCTAGCATATAAGAATCCCCAAACAATCGTCATAATTGGCGCTAATGAAATAACTGCTAAAGGATTTACTGATTGAAAATAAGACGCTGGCATCTCCCATCCAAAAATGGTTCGCTCTGTTTGTCTATCTGCAAATAACGTTAATGAAGCTCCTGCTTGCTCGAAAGCACCCCAGAAGAAAATTACGAAAAACGCTAAAAGGAAAATTACCGTAATTCTTTGTGTTTCAATTTTTGTTAAACTTTTATCACTAAAAATTAAAATTGGCATTGCTACCATAGCTCCATAGATGAAATAACTAATAATATCTACATCACTTTTAAACATTTGTTTGAAGTTCAACATGAAGAAAATAATTCCAATTGAACCAATAATCATAGCGATACTTTTAACATCTAACTTTTTAACTGGCAATCCAATTGATTTTCCTTCTTCTGAAACCAAATATTTTTTTTGACCTAAAACAAAAGCAACTAAACCAATCAACATTCCTACTCCGGCTGCTAAAAATCCCCATTTAAAATCCATAGATCCACAAACTAAAGGCGAAAAGAAAGCCCCTAAGTTAATTCCCATGTAGAAAATGGTAAATGCACTGTCGATTCTTCTGTCGTTTGCAGGATATAATTGTCCCACCATGGTTGAAATATTTGGTTTAAAGAAACCATTACCAATGATAATTGCGGTTAATCCCATCCACATTAACGAAACACCTCCATTTGCTCCAACCGAAGCACTGAAAAACATGAAGAACTGACCAATTGCCATTAAAAGACCTCCAATTACAATACTTCTTCTATTACCTAAAAACTTGTCGCACAAATAACCTCCTAAAAGGGGTGTTAAGTATACTAATCCTGTATAACTTCCGTAAATTTCAGAAGCATCAGCATCTTTCATTAATAATACTTTAGTCATAAATAGAATAAAGATAGCTCTCATTCCATAATAACTGAATCGCTCCCACATTTCTGTGAAGAATAAAAAGTACAGCCCTTTAGGATGTCCCGTTTTTACAGCATTGTTTTCCATATAATTTGTTTTAGTTTATTGGTTAGTTTATAATTTTTCTTTAATAAAATTCGTCATTTTAGTATACAATTGCAAGCGTGTTTTACCACCGTAAATTCCATGGTTTTTATCTGGATAAATGGCCCAATCAAATTGTTTGTTTGCTTGAACTAATGCTTCAACCATTTTCATGGTGTTTTGAACATGTACATTATCGTCAGCTGTACCGTGAATTAACAAGAAGTTTCCTTTTAATTTACTTACGTGATTGATTGGCGAGTTGTTATCATAACCACTTGCGTTTTCTTGTGGAGTTTGCATGTAACGTTCTGTATAAATACTATCATAATATCTCCAAGAAGTTACTGGAGCCACAGCGATTGCCATTTTGAATACATCAGCACCTTGGAACAAACAGTTAGACGACATGAATCCACCATAGCTCCATCCAAAAATACCAATTCTTGAAGCGTCAACGTAGTTGTATTTTCCAATTACTTTAGCTGCATCGATTTGATCTTCAACTTCGTATTTTCCTAATTCTTTTTGGGTACATTTTTTGAAAGCAGCTCCTTTGAAACCTGTTCCTCTTCCATCCACACAAGCTACAATGTAACCTTGTTGTGCTAACATCATGAACCAATAATCATCAGTGCTATTCCAAGCATTATCCACTTGTTGTGAACCTGGCCCAGAATACTGATACATGAAAACCGGATATTTTTTATTTGGATCGAAATCTTTTGGTTTAATCATCCAAGCATTTAATTGATGCCCTTTTTCTGTAGTTAAGACGAAAAACTCTTTTGGAGTTACATCATATTTTGCCAACTTTTGCTCTACTGCTTCGTTAGAAACAATAGTTTTGATTATGGCTCCTGTTTTAGAATCATTTAAAGTATAAGTTGGTGCCGAAGTTGCACTTGAATACGTATTGATGAAGAATTGAAAATTCGGACTAAAAGTTGCCGAATTTGTTCCTGTTTTTGATGACAATCTTACTTTTGATTTTCCATCTACTTTGATAGCATAAACATCTCTGTTGATAGAACCATTCTCTACTGATTGATAGTAAATCATTCCTGATTTTTCATCAAAACCATAATACTTGGTTACTTCCCATTTTCCAGAAGTAATTTGTTTTTTCAATTTACCTGATTTATCGTAGTGATAAATATGATTGAATCCGTCTTTTTCTGATGTCCAGATAAAACTGTTATCTTTTAAGAACGTTAAGTTATCGGTAACATCAACGTAAGCCGCGTCTTTTTCGTTTAAAACAATTTTTGTAGTTCCTGCATTGGCATCTACAAAATGTAAGTCTAAATTATTTTGGTGACGGTTCATAACTTGAACACTTAAAATCGCAGCATCATTCGTCCATTTGATTCTTGGAATATAAAAATCTTTATAATCACCTAAATTGATTTTCTTGGTAGTTCCTGATTTTAAATCAAAAATATGTAACGAAACAATTGCGTTTTTTTCACCCGCTTTTGGATATTTAAAAACGGTTTGCGTTGGATATAAACCTTCGTTATACATGTCCATAGAAAATTCTGGGACTTCCGTTTCATCAAACTTGATGTAAGCGATTTTTGTACCAGTTACATTCCAATCATACGCTTTTACAAATGCAAATTCTTCTTCATAAACCCAATCGGTAATACCATTGATGATTTTATTTTTTTGGCCATCTTGCGTAATTTGAATTTTCACACCTGATGATAAATCATGAACATATAGGTTGTTTTCAAAGGCATAAGAAATTTTGGTTCCATCAGCGCTAAATGTTGGTTCTTGAATGGCATTTGTAGTAAAACTATTTACCGTTTTTGATGGAATATCGTAGATAAAATACTGCGCCGTAAAAGAATGACGGAAAATAGAATTGGAATTGGTTGCAATTAAAATCTTTTTCTCGTTTTTATCAAAAGAATAACTATCGATTGATGTTACTTCTGGATGATTTTTAGTATCGAAAAGGGTACTCACTTTTTCTAAAGTAGCAAAGTCATACAAATCGATTTGGTAACTTTTTGTGCTTCTATCGAAATTTAAGACTGTATATTGATTGGTGTTCTTCATGGCGCTCAAAGCATCCATTCCTTTGGTTCTAAAGGCACCACCCCAAATTTCTTCTAACGTAATTTTTTGTTGGCCTACAACTGATAATGAGCTTACTACAAATAATAAAACCGCTAAACTGATCTTTTTCATAATATTATGTTCTTAAAAAACCTCCAATTTTAGTGAAAATATATGAATTAACCATTTTTTTACCTTATTATTTTGTGAAATTAACATACAATTTTTACCAAACCAAACGCGTGGTATGTGCAAATGAACTGGTTTCAGCATCTCTCATCTCTGTCTTGCCGAATTCATTTCAGCATCTCCTTCTTCCTGTCATGCTGAATTCATTTCAGCATCTCCCTTCTTCCTGTCATGCTGAACTGGTTTCAGCATCTCTACTCTATCTGTAACACCGAATTTATTTCAGCATCTCCTTTCCACAAATTCGCCCAGTTAGGATATATACCCAATAGTTGTGGTAACTTCTTCGTGCCATAAAAGGATATTTAGGTTAATTAGTTGCTAATTTTTATTGAGATGCCGAAATGAATTCGGCATGACAAACGTTGCGTTGATTTTTTGACCTACTAAAACTCCCTATCTTGTCATGCTGAATTCATTTCAGCATCTCCCTTCTTCCTGTCATGCTGAACTGGTTTCAGCATCTCTACTCTATCTGTAACACCGAATTTATTTCAGCATCTCCTTTCCACAAATTCGCCCAGTTAGGATATATACCCAATAGTTGTGGTAACTTCTTCGTGCCATAAAGGGATATTAAGGTTAATTTGTTGCTGATATTTTTTAGATGCCGAAATGAATTCGGCATGACAAACGTTGCGTTTATATTATATTCTCTATCATGCTGAACTCGTTTGCTTCGCCTGTTCGCTTCGCTCGAGTCAGCATTTCCCCACAATCCTGTCATGCTGAACTCGTTTCAGCATCTCCTTTCAGCATCTTCTCATCGTAATTCTATACAGAACCTGAAACAATCCCGAAGTTTCGGGACAGGTTGACAAACGTTGCGCTCAGGTTGACAAGACGTTCGTTCAGGTTGACAAACGTTGTGTTTAAGTTGATAAATTGTGCGTTCAAAATAGTAATTTTTTTTAACTATTTTAAAAAACCATTTGCTCTAATTTCTTTGTGAATGGCTACAATGTTCTGTGGAATTTCAGCTTCTAATAACCAATTTACATCTAATCCATTATAAATAGCGTGTTTCATTAAGTGTTCGTAACTTAAAAACAAATTACCTAAAGTTTCTAAATCTTCTTTAAATTCAATTAAATAATCTTCGTCAATAGCTTTTATGAGAAGTAAAATTTTAAATGCCCTAGCCACAATGTAAGTATAAAACTTAATACAATTATTAGGTTTTGTAGCCAAAATATACATTCTGTTTATAGTTAAAACTTCTATCAACATTTGAAGATTTAAGGAAATTTCTCCCAACTTATCTTTGGTAATTCTAACATGTTCATTAATATCACCACTAATGTATCGTATATCCATTAAAAGATAACCTACACTATAAAACCTTTCGTTTGCATGTTTTATTTTTTTGGAAATAATTTTAGCCAATTGTTCTCTCTTTTGTTCCACCGTTTCGGTATCCACTAGTTCAAAATACAATCGGTTGGCTAGGTCTAAATCTTTTCTTAAAAGTCTAAGTATTAATTTATCTTTTTCTAAATCAGATAAATTATGTATGGCGGTTTTAAATTCTTTATTAAACATTAAATCTCAATTTTATCAATTTCTTTCATTATCCTATCCGTTTCACTTAACGCCACTATAATTTTTTGATAATGGAAAATATCGTCTGTACTTAGTTCACGGTCTTTGCGGTCTTTAAGCCATTTTTGAGCGGGTTGGTAACCGCCAATGTAAAAGTTCCAAGCCACTTCGGGAACGTTGGCGAAATATTGAAGCCCCTCAATCCCCAAAGGGGAAGCTTTATCGTAATTGATATATACTCTATTGTTTTCAAAATGTATTTTACCTACCACATTATTTCCGTCATTCGGATATTGCGTAATGTATTTTTCTACAATAGGACTCTCTAACAAATGAATTTGGCGCAACTCGCCACCTAATGCTACTAATTTCCAAAAATTTTCTTGAATTTCCTGTACGGACAGGTCGCGACCTGTCCCTACAACATCGCGACCTGCCCCTACATGATGCGGATATGGAATTCTAGGGAAATCTATTTTTAAAAATTCTTTATACGTTTCTCTGTAGGTTGGTGAATGCAGCACCGCATAGATATAATCCAACAAATCAATTGGAGCAAACGTGGTTCTAAACTCTGAGCGAACGTCTTTATCATTTGCCAAACAAACATTGCCGTCTTCTTTCTCTGGTGTAAATGCTAACCCCAACCCTTTTGCTATCTCATTCACAATTTCCATGTTGAGATTAGGGGTGCGAATGGTTTCGTTTAATAGACTTTGTTGAGTTGTTGTTTCTTGATAAAGGTAAAGCGGGAAGTAACTTCCAGAACCAAATCTTCCAGCGGTACTTGTTAGATTGAATTCACCGATATTTTTTGAAATAAAAATATATCTCCAATCACTAACGCATTGCTTAGATAAAACTAAGCCAATATTATCTGACTTTAAAAAATGAGTCATTATTTTCTCTCTACCTCTTTCAATCAACTTTAAATCATAGTAGATACTCTTGTTATCAAATGGTCTATATGAAATAGTCTTTATTAAAGATTCGTCAGTTTGAATGTTATAATATTTTTTGACTTTTTCAATTAATTCTAATCTATTTTCATTTATTAATATACTATCATTAGAAGTAACAATTCCTACATTATTTAATGGTATCAAACTATTTACCGATAATCCTTTATCATATTCCTCTTTTATCTTAAAATCTTTTGGTACAAAAAACAGTTCAGGTTCTTGTGGTTCAAGTTTTATCCAATTGATAATTTTTATATTTTTTTCGTTTAAAAAATCGTATTTTAATTCTCTTTTTCCAAACAAGTCATAATGAAATACTTTTCCTAATTCTTTTTCTTTTTTCTTTCCTGTTTTTACAAATAAATTAATCGAAACCCCTTGCATAATGTCAAAAACATTTTGGTCTATAGAACCATCGGGAGCGGTTTCTTTTTTCTTGCTGTTTCCGTGTAAATCTATGGTGTAAATTTTATCATAAGTTTTCAATAAATTCCAACGCATACCGCGAAAAGTCGGGTTGTCTAAAAAACCATGTGGGTTAATAAAAGCTAATATTCCACTTCCGTTTTTATCTATAAAGTGTTGCCCAAAACGCATGAATTTTACATAATCGTCATTTATCCATTTTGGATTTCGCTCTTTTAATTTCTCTTTTCCTCCTGGTTCTTTTTTGTAATCTTCCATTAGGTTCATAATCCATTCGCCTTTATTAGCACTTTCGCCACTGTAAGGAGGATTTCCAATTACCACCATTACAGGTGCGTCACGTTTTATGGCGTTGGCTTGGTCGGCTTCGTCACTTAACCAACTACTAAATAAGGTTTGGGTGTCGGGGTGTGCTTCTTCTAATGAGTTGGTCAAAAATATTTTAAAACGTTGGTCGTCCGTTGGCTTGTAACCTGTTTCGGTAAGCAGCATGTCCATTTTCAAATGTGCCATGGCATAACTCGCCATTAGCAACTCAAAGCCGTTTAAACGAGGGATTAAATTATTGGTCACATAGTTACTCCAAATCCCTTGTTGACCTTCAAATTTCTTGTGTATATGTTTTACTACTTCGGCAAGGAAAGTTCCTGTTCCTGTTGCTGGGTCTAAGATTTGTACTTTGTGAACTTCTGTTTCAGTTTCAACCTCTTTTATTTTGGAGTTGGCACCCGTTCCCGTTTGGGTAACCGCTTTTTTCTTAATTTTTATTTTGCTGGTATCGGCTAAACCTTGTGGTAAATTGAACTCGGTTTTTAAAATATCATCAACCGCACGAACAATAAAATTAACCACAGGTTGCGGTGTGTACCAAACCCCTCTTGCTTTTCTTAATGCTGGGTTGTATTCCCCTAAAAACGTTTCGTAAAAGTGAACTACAGGGTCTTCCTGTTTGGTACTTTTACCAAAGTTTTTCATAATAGTAGCCACGTCTGAAGCTAGGAAAATGTTAACTAACTCGTCAACTATCCAAGTTAAACGGGTGTCTAAATCAAAACCCGCAATGTCTTGAAATAATTTTCTAAGAAATGGATTTGATTTTGGGATGAGTTCAGCTGCTTCCATTCTTGAAAAAGTGGGTAACGTTGGGTCGTGATAACGAGCCGCAAACATTCCATAAGCAATGGTTTGCGCATAGATATCAGAAAATGCTTTGTTATCGATGTCGTGTATCAACATTTGTTGAAACGAAAGCATTTGCGATTTTAGTTGTGAGCGTTTGCCTTCTTGGTCGTCATAGTTTAATGATTTTTCAATAATATCAGCCATTAACTTTGCTTTTCCTGCCATCATTTGCGCCAATTTAGTTGGTGACTTGATAGTTTGCGAAATGGTTTCGGCAAAGTTTTTTATGAGTTGGTTAAATTGTTCAAAGTTTTCAGGAATGGGAACAATTTCAGCACTACCACCCCGACCTTCGGCCACCCCTCCAGAGGAGGGGAATTTTAGCTGAGCAATGGCTATTTTAGTAACCAGTTCTCCATCTTTGTAAAAATGGAAATCCATATAATCAGTAAAAATCAAATTCGACAATCCCGATTTGTAGCGGTCAAATTGTTCTTTTAGAGTTTTGCTTCCTAAATCTACTCCAATGTCTTTCGCTTCAATATAACCTACAGGAACGTCTTTGCGGGTCAATACATAATCAGGCGCACCGCAATCCACTCTAGCGGGTTCGTTTGTTACTAATACATCAGGCAAAATCGCCATAATAAGATTTTGAAGGTCGCCACGATACGAATGTTCTCGCGCATTTCCTGTTTTATAAAGCGTGTTTATTTTGTCGATGTATTGAGAAAGAGTCATTATTGTCTGGAATTTTTTACAATTTCAAACCTACAAAAAAATAGTACGTTAAGCAATTGAACTAGGTAAATTGTGAAAAATAAAAATTCAATAATTTTAAATTTTTTTTTATGTTTTTTATTAAAATACTGTATATTTACCATTCAATTTCGATATCGTTTAGCGGGAACTATACGAGGCTTTCGAAAGCGATTTAGCTCAAAAACGGGTAACTAGCTCCATTTTTTTGAGCTTTTTTTATGCCTTTTTGGGTCGAAAAAATCGTTTAAAAGCAAAAAAAGTCGTTAATTAGATACGTAAAAGGCATAAAAAAAAGGATAATAAAGGCTTTTTTAATGCTTAAAAAGGCCGTAAAAAACAGTTTCAGAAGCAAAAAACCATCAAAAAGTACCATTTGTGGTATGTTTCAATTCGTCAGGTCAAATTTTTCAACTCGACAGGTGCAACTTTTCAACTCGACAGGTCGAGTTTTTTAAAAAAATAAGCCAAAAAAAAGCCCCGAATGCGGGAACATTCGAGGCTTTCGAAAGAGATTAACTCTCACAAGCGGGTAACTAGCTCGCTTTTTGGTAACTTAAATTACCTAGCATTTGTTTCAATTTTTTAGCTGGTCGAAACAGAATGCGACTTTTCTTAATGTCGGTAGCCGTAACATCTTCTGCTACATCTTGTCCGGCAGCACTTACACTCACTTGAAATGTACCTACATGCCCTAATTTAACAATTCTACCTTGGCTAAGTTCTAAGAGCATATTGCGCTCTAAGGCTCTTAACACGGCATAACAATCGGTATCAGTTAACGTACACTGATACGAAATAATCTCGGCTAACGACTCTAAAGAGGTTTCACCATTTGCAATCGAAGTTGCATAAAACTTTTCAGGCGCTGTAATGTCCTGCGGGTTCTTCTTAGGAAGAACTTTAAATTTAATACTCATTTTTTAATGTATTAAATTGATAAATAATTTTTTAGCTAAGTACATCGCAAAGTATGCCTTACTGCTTTTACAAAGTTTATAATTTGAAATGATAAATGAAAGTCAAAGTTATTCACAATTTGTAGGATTTTTTAACAAAGCTGGTAATTGTCAGTAAATTGATACTATTTTTTTTAATTATCTAATAATCAATTATTTAAAATCCTTCTTTTTTTGCTTAAAACTTTGTAAACCCTAGTAAACAAAGCGAGTCACGTTTTTTTTGTTTCTCTGTCATGCTGAACTCGTTTCAGCGTCTCGTTTCAGCATCTTATCAAAGTAATCTAATGTAGAACCTGAAACAAGTTCAGGTTGACAAGGGGTGTGTTCAGGTTGACAAGGGGTGTGTTCAGGTTGACAAGGGTGTGATCATGTTGACAGGGGTGTGATCATGTTGATAAGTGGTGTGTTTGGGCTGACAAAAGATTTAAATAACCCGATTGCAGATTTACAATTCGTACACACAATATAAATAAATTATGAACCCCGTTCGTTCGGGAAAAGAGGTTCAGCAGATTGTAACAGTGGTTTCGAGAGCCTCAGCCACCGTTTCGAGAGCCTCAGCAACCGTTTCCCTCAGCTACCATTTCCTGTTGTTGCCTGAGGCACTCGAAGGCAATAACAAATCATTTTTTAAAATTTCATTACCTTTGTATCTCAATATAAATAGCGATGACACAAAACGTAAAAGGTTTCTCTAAACTTTCTAAAGAAGAAAAAATCAACTGGATTACCAATAATTATTTTATCAATCCAATAGAAGCAAAAGAAAGCCTAACAAAATACTGGAATTCAGATGAAAATTTGCAAAAATTACATGACGAATTTATCGAAAATACCTTAACCAACTTTTATCTTCCGTATGGAGTTGCACCAAACTTTACCATTAATGGAAAAAGTTACACTATTCCTATGGCAATAGAAGAAAGTTCGGTTGTGGCAGCCGCTTCTAAAGCTGCGAAATTTTGGGGCGAGCGTGGCGGTTTTAAAACGACTATTATCAGTACCGAAAAAATTGGTCAGGTTCATTTTCTTTTCCATGGAAATTCAGAAAAACTAACTACTTTTTTCAATACAATAAAACCAACTTTCTTTGAGGATACGCAAGAAGTTACCAAAAACATGCAAAAGCGTGGTGGCGGAATTTTAAACATCGAACTTAGAGATAAAACCCATGAAATTCCAAATTATTATCAATTACATGCTACTTTTAATACCAAAGACAGCATGGGTGCGAATTTTATCAATACATGTTTAGAGCAATTTGCCAAAACTTTAGAAAATCAAGCGCAAGAATATGCCGATTTTACTTCGAATGAAAAAAATATTCAAATTGTAATGAGTATTTTAAGTAATTATGTACCAAATTGCTTAGTAAGAGTGGAAGTTTCTTGTCCAGTTGCCCAAATTTCAGATGATAAAAATATCGATGCGAATGAATTTGCTCAAAAATTTGCAACCGCAGTTCGTATTGCTGAAATAGAACCTTATAGAGCCGTAACCCACAACAAAGGCATCATGAACGGCATCGACGCCGTAGTGCTAGCAACTGGAAACGACTTCAGAGCCGTTGAAGCTGGAATTCACGCTTATGCTAGCAAATCGGGACAATATTCAAGTTTATCGCATGTGAAAATTGAGAATGATATTTTTACTTTTTGGATGGAAATTCCGTTAGCATTAGGAACCGTTGGCGGATTAACTTCATTACATCCTTTAGTGAAATTTTCAATGGAACTATTAGGAAAGCCATCGGCAGAAGAACTAATGCAAATTGTAGCAGCGGCTGGATTAGCTCAAAACTTCGCAGCGCTTCGTTCGTTAACCACAACAGGAATTCAACAAGGACATATGAAAATGCATTTGATGAACATTTTAAACCAACATCATGCTACCAAAGAAGAGAAACAGAAAGTCTTAGATTATTTCAAAGACACAACCGTTTCGCATAGTTTAGTGGTAGATTATTTGGAAAAAATCAGAAGTTAATGGAAACCCAAACTTTTTACAGTAACGGAAAATTACTCATCACAGGTGAATACGTTGTTTTAGATGGCGCTAAAGCATTGGCTTTACCTACTAAATTTGGACAAAGTTTATTGGTGAAATCAGGCACAAATCAACAAATCAAATGGACGAGTTTTGATGCCGATAAAAGCATTTGGTTTGAAGGCATGATTTCGTTTGAAGAAATAAAGCAAAGAACCATCAACGATAGCAATTCTGCTGTAAAAAACACCTTGATTGAAATTTTACATCAAGCTTTTATACAAAACCCTTCATTTTTAGAAAAAGAAGGCTATGAAATTGAAACTTACTTAACTTTTCCAAGACTTTGGGGTTTAGGAACATCTTCTACTCTAATAAATAGTATTGCGGATTGGTTAGATATTGATGCGTTTGAATTGTTGCAAAAAAGTTTTGGCGGAAGCGGTTATGATATTGCTTGTGCAAAATCAAATTCCCCAATTGTGTATCATTTAGAAAATGAAACACCCTATTTTAAGCCGATTCATTTTAATCCTTCATTCAAAGAGAATATTCATTTTGTGTATTTGAATCAGAAGCAAAGCAGCAAACTAGCAATTGCAAATTACATGTCAAAACATCATCATGTAGATCTCGTAATTTCAAAAATCAACACCATAACTTACGAAACCATCAACTGCAAAGAAGGAAAAGAATTTGCAAAACAAATGGAAAAACACGAGGTCATCATGAGTGATGTGTTAGAAATTCAAACTATAAAAGAAAAGCTTTTTCCTGATTTTAAAGGTGTAATCAAAAGTTTAGGCGCTTGGGGAGGCGATTTTGTAATGGCAATTTCTAAAGACAATCCTAAAGAATATTTCAAAGAAAAAGGCTATCCAGTAGTACTTTCTTATGAAGAAATGATACTTTAAATTTAATTTTCAAAACAATATAAAACAAAAAAACCACTCATCTGAGTGGTTTTTGTGGTACCTCCAGGAATCGAACCAGGGACACATGGATTTTCAGTCCATTGCTCTACCAACTGAGCTAAGGTACCTTTACAATTTTAAGCAGTACTGCTTGTTGATTGCGGGTGCAAATATAGAACCATTTTTATATTTTCCAAAACAAATATTAAAAAAAATGAATTTGTATATTTGCACCTCCAAAAACATAACCATGCTTTTAACCATCGATGTTGGAAACACAAGAATTAAAGTCGCTGTATTTGAACACAATAAGCAACTCGATTTTTTTATTTTCGAGACAACAGAAGCTTTAAAAAATTTTAAAAATATTTTTAAAAAATATTCTCATCTTCAAAAAATCACGCTTTCTTCGGTAGGAAAACTTGATGAAGAGGTGTTGGATTACATCAAAAGTCAGTTTCCAACGGAAATAATTTCACATCATTCGAGATTTCCATTCAAGAATTTATACAGCACTCCTGAAACATTAGGAATAGACCGAATGGTTTTAGCAGCAGGAGCCACTTTGCAATTTCCAAGTCAAAATCGATTAATTATTGATGCTGGAACTTGTATTACCTATGATTATGTGAATTCAAATAATGAATATTTAGGCGGTGCTATTTCTCCAGGGATTAGTATCCGTTATAAAAGTTTAAACGATTATACCTCAAAATTACCACTTTTATCCATAAGTGAAGACTTTAAAATTATTGGAGATAGTACAAAAAGCGCCATTCATAGCGGTATAATTAATGGTGTAATCTTTGAAATTGAGGGTTTTATTTCCCAATATTCTCTTAAAAATCAAGATTTAACAATAATTTTAACAGGAGGAGACGCAGAATTTTTGGCTAAAAGATTAAAAAACACCATATTTGCCAATTCAAATTTCCTATTAGAAAGTTTGAACCTTTTATCACAATATATACATCAAAATGATTAAAAAAATTATTGTAATTGTTTGTTTTTTTGCATCACTATCTTCATGGGCACAAGACAATACAGCTTCGCCATACTCTTATTTCGGATTAGGTGAAGTAAAATTTAAGGGAACTGAAGAAGCCAAAGCAATGGGAGGAATAAGTATTGTTGCAGATAGCACCCAACTTAATTTAATAAATCCTGCTTATTATTCTAAATTAAGATATACAACTTTTGCAGTTGGTGGCACGAATTCTTTTACCAATTTTTACACAAATAATGAATCTGACAAATCACAAAGAACAAGTTTAGATTATTTATTAATTGCAATTCCAAAACAAAAATTTGGGATAACTATAGGATTAATGCCTTTTTCAACCGTTGGATTCAAACTTAAAAGTAGCGAAATCAATAGTATAGACCAAACTTTAAGAGAGAAAAAATTTCTTGGTAACGGTAATATAAATAGAGTATTATTTGGTACATCTTATAAAATAAACTCTAAGTTTAGCGTTGGTTTTGACATTAATTACAACTTTGGAAAAATCAAAACCGAGACAGTAGAATTTGTTGAAGACCCTGTTATTCAGCTTGGTTCTAGAGAAAGAAATACATCAATTGTAAAAGGATTTTCTTCCAGTTTTGGAGTTACCTATGAAGGAAAAATCAACAACAAATTAACACTATACTCTTCATTAACTTTTAGTCCAGAAAGCAAGTTATACTCTGAAAACACTAGAAACATTGCTACTATTGTATATGGTTCTTCAGGTAATGAATTGATAGATGAAGAACAAGATGTTGATGTACAAAATAACTATATTGCAATTCCTACAAAATTAAGTATTGGTTCTGGTATTGGAGTAAAAAACAAATGGCTTATTGCTACCGAAATCACACTTCAACAAACTAGCAAACTAGAAAACAGATTCAAAGACGAATTAAATGGAGATTTTAAAAACGCAACAAAAATTGCGCTAGGTGGATTCTTTATTCCAAAATATAATTCTTTTTCTAGCTATTTCAGCAGAATCACCTATAGAGCCGGTTTACGATATGAAAATACTGGATTAGTGTTAAAAAATGAAAGCATAAACGATTATGGCATGACTTTTGGACTAGGACTACCAGTTGGTTTATCTAAAATAAACATTGGATTTGAATTAGGTAAAAAAGGAACAACAACTCAAAATTTAATTCAAGAAAATTATTTTAATTTAAATATCGGATTATCATTGAGTGATTTGTGGTTTAGAAAGAGAGAAATTAATTAATATTTATAACAACCAAAATGAAAAAGAGTTTAACTTTACTATTTATAGCAACAGCTAGTTTTTTTTCCCAAGCTCAAAACACTGAAGCTTGTACTGAAGCTATTAGCTTAATGACAACTTCTGTTAAAGCTAAAGATGTAAATAGCTATGATTACCTAACAACTTTAAGAAAAGATTGCCCCACTTTTCACAAAAGCATTTATACTTATGGAGAATTGGCAATAAAACTAAAAATTGAAAAAGCTACTACCCCACAAGAAAAAGAAAAATATGTTCGTGATTTATTAAAATTATACGATGAGCACGATCAATATTTTCCTGGAAATGGAGCTGGAAATAAAATGAAAAAAGGATTGGCTTTGTTTGACAATAAAATTGGAACAACAGATGAAGTATATAATTTGTTAGATGTTGCTTTTAAAACAGATTACGCCAACTTTAAATATGCTAAAGCCATGTATGTTTACTTCGAAATTTTAGTAAACAAACATAAAGCTAATAGTGGTATTGAATTGCAACAAGTTTTTGACAAATACGACGATTTAACAAAAAAACTTGAAGAAGAAGAAAAGGAATTAACTGATGAAAAAGACGCACTTTTAAGCAAAGAAGAATCTGGTCAAACTTTAACAGATAAAGAAACTGCAAGAAAAAATAGATTAGAGAATAATTTAGAAATTTTTGAAGGAGTAAGAAATGACATGGATAATATTATTCTTGAG
This sequence comes from Flavobacterium sp. UBA6195, assembly GCF_002422095.1. Classification (GTDB taxonomy): domain Bacteria; phylum Bacteroidota; class Bacteroidia; order Flavobacteriales; family Flavobacteriaceae; genus Flavobacterium. The sequence continues at coordinate 14,267 of NZ_DITB01000107.1, read as the reverse complement.
TTATCAACTTGTGCTAAATTAATACCATTCTATCAAAAAGGATTTGAACAAAACAAAACAAATGAAGAATGGTTAAAAAGAGCAACAAATCGTTTAGATGCTAAAGGATGTGATTCTGACCCACTGTTTTCAAAAATGTCAGAGGCGTTGTATAAATTAAACCCAAGTGCCGAAGCTGCTGAAAAATTAGGTGTTGTAGAATATCAAAGAAAAAATACAGCTAAAGCGATGGAATATTTTAATCAAGCTGCAAGTTTACATACCGATAACACTAAAAAAGCAAATTTATATTATAAAATCGCAACCTTATATAGTAGATCTAACAAAGCTCAAGCACGTAACTATGCAAGAAAAGCTTTAGAAGTAAAACCATCATTCGGAAAATCTTATCTATTAATTGCTTCTTTATACGGAAGTAGCATTAACGATTGTGGTAATGATCAATTTGAAAAAAGAGCGGTTTACTGGTTAGCTGCACAATATTGCGACAAAGCCGCTTCTGTTGATTCAACTTTAAGAAGTAAAGCAAGTGGCGACGCTGCTAAATATAGAGCTGCAGCACCTTCAAAAACAGAAATATTCCAATCTGGAAAAGGAGGACAACGAATTGCTTTCAATTGTTGGATTGGAGAAAGTATATTAGTTCCAAGTTTATAAAATGAAAATACATTTTAAGAATAATCTTTTAAACATGGTCACGATTTTTGTCGTGACTATGTTTTTTTCATGCGAAAGCGACATCAATAAAGTTCAAAAACTTAGTAAAACATCTTTTATCCCTTCAGGTGAAGCTGATACTATTAACTTAAAATATACAGATTCTGGACAAATTAAATCAATACTAAAAAGTCCTAAAATGTTAGATTATGGCAATATAATCAATCCTTTCACAGAATTTCCAAAAGGTATTAATGTTACACTTTTTGATAACAAAGGAAATATCACAACCATTGTAGCAGATTATGCCATATCATACAAAAAAACCAGCATAATAGACCTACAGGGAAATGTAAAAATTAGTTCAGATACTGGTAAAAGATTAGAAACGTCACAACTGTACTTTGACCAAAAAAATGAATGGTTTTTTACCGAAAAACACTTTAAATATACTGATGAAGCTGGCGGTTATTTAGAAGGCCCTGGAGTTGATTTTAGTAAAGATTTCAAAATTTTTAATATGCAACAAAGTAGTGGTGAAGTAAACACTATTGATCAATAATTGTTTTACATTTTACTTTTCATTACATTTGATAAAAATAAAATATTATGACTTATTTAAAATTTATACAATATATTTATTTAATTTTCGCAGGGTTCTTTTTTTATGATGCTTTTAAAAAATACACAGAAGGAAGACCTTTTAATGATATTCTATTAAGTATTATTATTGCTATAGTGGCTATAGGAATGTTCTTTTTTAGAAGACATTTTCAAAACAAATATCAAAACAGAAAATAGCTAAATGGAAATTGCTATTATTGTAATTTGTTTATTGCTTTCAGCGTTCTTTTCAGGAATGGAAATTGCTTATGTTTCTTCAAACAAAGTATATTTATCTATCGAAAAGAGACAACAAAACTTTAATGCATCTATTTTAAACAAACTTACCGAGAAACCATCTCAGTTTATTACCTCAATGCTCGTTGGAAACAATGTAGTATTGGTGATATATGGAATTTACTCAGGTGATTTAATCATTGATTGGCTAAATAATTATTTTGAACTAACTGCATTCGTTGGATTACTTCTACAAACTTTAATATCAACTGCGATAATTTTATTAACCGCAGAATTCCTTCCCAAAGTTTTTTTTCAAATTTATGCCAACTCGTTTATAAAATTCTTTGCCGTTCCTTCTTATTTTTTCTATCAACTATTTTTTTGGCCAACAAAATTTATCATTTGGATATCAGATACTATTTTAAAGAAATTTTTTAAAACTCCAGGAGATCAAGTACAAAATTACTTTAGCAAAGTTGAACTTGGAAACTACATCTCTGAACAAATGAACAATGTATCTCAAGAAAATGAAATTGATTCTGAAATTCAAATATTTCAAAATGCATTAGAATTTTCTGATTTAAAGGCAAGAGATATTATGACACCAAGAACAGAAATTAGTGGTATTGACTTATTAGATTCAGTCATAGAGCTAAGAGAAACTTTCATAAAAACAGGTTATTCTAAATTACTTATTTACCAAAATTCAATAGATGATATTTTAGGTTATGTCCACTCATTTGAATTGTTCAAAAAACCAAAAACCATCAAAAGTATCTTAATCCCAGTTGAATATATTCCAGAAACTATTTACATAAAAGATGCTTTAGATTTATTAACAAAAAAAAGAAAAAGCATAGCTGTAGTGTTAGATGAATATGGTGGTACTTCTGGAATTATTACTATTGAAGATATCATAGAGCAACTATTTGGTGAAATTGAAGACGAACATGATTTAGATGAAGAATTAATTGACGAATCATTAGATGACAACAGCTATTTGTTCTCGGCAAGACTTGATGTAGAATATTTAAATGAGAAATACAACTTAGAAATTCCTGAATCTGATTCCTATTCAACTTTGGGAGGTTTTATTGTGAATTACACAAAAGAAATTCCAATCAATGATGAAAAAATAAACATCGAAAATTTTGAAATAATCATTCATTCAGCAAGTAATAAAAAAATTGAATTGGTTCGTTTATCTGTAAAAGAAGAAAAAAGATAAAAAATCTTTCGAATTTTCAAGTAAAATATGAGTTTACTATTTTATTATTAAATAGATAATTGTATTTTCGCCCTCTGAAAAAAATTAAACACAAATAAAAATGGCAGTTTTATCTAAAATTAGACAACGTTCATTCTTCTTAATTATTATCATTGCTTTAGCATTATTCTCATTTGTTTTAGCGGATGTAATTCAAAGCGGAACTTTCAATTCTAGTACAAACAATGTTGGTTCTGTGAACGGAACAGATATTGAAGCTCAAGAATTTATGCAAAATGTTTCAATGATTGAAAAGCAAGGACAAGGAACTACTTCAACACAAGCAATGAATAGCGCTTGGGAACAAGAAGTTAGAAAAATCATCCTTTCAAGTGAATTTGAGAAATTAGGATTAAAAATTGGAAACGAACAATTAATTAATGTTATCAAGCAAAATCCAAATTTAGCTCAAAATCCACAATTCTTAAATGCAGCTGGACAGTTTGATGAAAATAAATTCAAAGAATTTTTAAAAGGAATTAAAAATGCTCCTGATCAATCACAATGGTTAGAATGGAAAGAATTTGAAAAAAACATTGAGAGATTTGCTGTTGAGCAAATGTATAACACCATGATTAAGTCTGGAGTATATACCACAAAAGCAGAAGGTAAATTTCAATACAAAACTGAAAATGACAAAGCTGACTTTGAATATATTTCAGTAGCATTTTCAACAGTAAACGATGATCAAGTTAAAGTAACTGATGCTGAGATTATTGATTTCATGAAGAAATCTCCAAAAAAATACAAATCAGATAATACAACAAGCATTGATTTCGTTTTAGTAGAAAACAAACCATCAAAAGAAGACGAACAAGCAATGTTATCTTCTATTGGAGAAATAAGAGCTAAATTTGATTCTGTTGCTAATGTTGGTGAATTTGTTAATGCTAATTCTGACATTAAATTTGATTCAACTTACTTAGCCAAAAAAGATTTACCTTTAGATTACCAAGAACAATTATTTAATCTTCCTGTAAATGCTATATATGGACCATACGTTTTTAATGGACATCAATGTATATCAAGAATGATTAAAAGAAAATCAAATGCTAGTGTAAAAGCAAGTCATATTTTATTAGCTTACAAAGGAGCACCACAATCATCAGCTACAAGAACAAAAGAAGAAGCTCAAGCTTTAGCTAATGATTTATTAGCCCAAGCAAAAGCAAATCCAGGAAACTTCGCTATGTTAGCTATGACAAATTCTGACGACCCAGGATCTAAAAACAATGGAGGTGAGTATGATAACATTATGCCTGGCCAAATGGTACCAAAATTTAATGATTTTGTATTTAACAACCCTATCGGAACAATTGGAGTTGTTGAAACTGAATACGGATTTCATGTTATTAAAGTTTTAGACAAGTATGATGCTGTGCTTATGGGAACGGTTGCCCAAAAAATACAACCTTCTGAAGCAACAATAGATGCAATTTACACAAAAGCAAGCCAACTTGAAGCTGATGCAAATGAAAATAAAGATTTCGCTGCTGTAGCTAAAAAAGCTGGATTAGAACTAGTTCCTGCGACTAACTTAAAAGGTTTTGACGAATATATTCAAGGAATTGGCTCTCAAAGAGAAATCATAAGATGGTCATTCAATAAAGATACCGAAATAGGAGATGTTAGACGATTTGATGTTCCTCAAGGTTTTGTGATTGCAAAATTAAAAGACAGAAACGAAACAGGTTTATTACCAATTGATATTGCTAGACAATCTGTTGAACCTCTTATTAAAAATCAGAAAAAAGCTGAAATTATCAAGAAAAAAATGAATGGAAGCTCATTAGAAGCAGTTGCAAAATCTTCTGGTGCTTCAATACAAATTGCTACTAGTATTTCTCTGAAAGCACCTGTACTACCAAACATTGGTAATGAGCCTAAAGTAGTTGGAAAAGCATTTGGTTTAGCTTCTGGAAAAACTTCCGAAATTATCGAAGGTAATTCAGGCATGTTTATGGTAAGAGCTAAAACCGTAACTAAAGCTCCAGAAGTTACTAGTTACGCAACTTATATTACACAAGACAGAAGTCAAAATCAATCTTATGCTATCTCTAAAGCTTATATTGCTTTAAAAGATAAAGCAGAGATTAAAGATTATAGAGCTAACTTCTAAGAAGAATTTAATATAATAAAAAAAGGCTATCCGAAAATCGTGATAGCCTTTTTTTTATTTAATTTGTTTTATAACATAGGTCACAATACCCCAAATTATAAATTCGTTATGTGGTTCTATTTGAATGGGAGCATAATTTGGATTTTCGGGCATTAAAAAAATAGCTTCATCAGTTTTCTTGATTCGTTTTACTGTAAACTCACCGTCTATAAAACAAACTGCTACAGCATTATTTCTTGGCTCAATACTTCTATCAATTACTAAAATATCGCCATCATCAATTCCTGCTCCTATCATGGAGTTTCCACTTGCCTTGGCATAAAAGGTTGCTTCTTTGTTCTTAATCAACAAATGATCTAAACTCACTTTTGATTCTTCAAAATCAGCTGCAGGCGAAGGAAATCCCGCTTTAATTTCACTCGAAATAAATGAGGTTTCAATCGGATTTTCAAAATCAGGGACGAAAAAAGTTATTTTGGAATTTACTTGCATTTTACTTCTAGTAATTCGTTAAAATTCGTAGTATATCGATTGGATAAATGATTCTGTTTCATTTTCCAAGTACGTTTTAAATCTTGTGACGCTAATCTAAGTTTACGTTCACCTGTTTTCGCTTGAACAGCATCCATAACCTCCATGAGTTTTTGGTATTTGGGATTCTCCTCATCAAAAAGTTTAAACTGACGTTGAGAAGAAGGCACAATCTCTGTGACAATAACACCTGCTTTTTTATAAGGCATTCCTTCTTGAAACAAATCTTTCAGCATAGAAATCGCCATTTGACTGATTGAAAAAGAGGTGTTAGATGGAAAAGGTAACGTTTGCATGCGATAAAAACTATAACGCTCCCCATTAGCTTTAAACTTATCTTTTCGCAAATACAAAATAACAGCATTACAACACGAGTTTTGCTTACGTAATTTCTCAGAACAAACAGAAGCAAAAGTTACAACTCGCTCTTTGAGTTCATTAAAATCAGTAATATCTTTCTCGAAACTTCTCGTTACAGCGATATTTTTCTTTACCTTAGGTTCTTCCATTTCTAATACAGATTTCCCTTCTAATTCATACTTCAAACGCATGCCTACTACTCCCATTTCTTTGCGAATAAAAGCTTCGTTATGCGGAAGTGTAAAATCATAAGCCGTATTAATGTTTTTTGCTTGCATTTTTTTGGTTAAACGAAAACCAATGCCCCAAACATCTTCAATTTTAGTCCACTTTAAGGCTTTGATTCGTTTTTCCTCGGTATCGATAACATAAATTCCATTTGTGCGTTCTGGAAACTTCTTAGCGATTTTATTAGCTACTTTTGAAAGTGCTTTTGTAGGCGCAAAACCGATTCCAATAGGAATACTCAACCATTTCAAAATTCTGTGTTGGATTTCGGCACCATACGCGTTAAAATCGAGAATTGTCATTCCTGAAAAATTTAGAAAAGCCTCATCAATACTATACACCTCAACATTGGGCGTATAATTTTCTAAGATTTTCATCACTCTATGACTCAAATCGCCATACAAAGCATAATTGGAAGAAAAAACGCGAATATCATATTGTTTTATCAAATCGCGAACTTGGAATTCAGGTGCACCCATTGGAATTCCCAATGTTTTAGCTTCGTTACTACGCGAAATGATACAACCGTCATTATTAGACAAAACCACAACAGGTTTACCATTTAACTGAGGCTGAAAAACACGTTCGCAAGAAACGTAAAAGTTATTACAATCGACTAAAGCATACATTTTGTAAAGTTACTTCAACTTTCACAAAAAGAAAATGAGTCAATTGTTAATGTTAATAAATTATCGCTTTAAAGAAAAGTGAGCTTTAAAAATTTGTTTAGTCGTTCCATTCTGAGGTAAATATTCCACCGTAAACCAATAATCCGTAGAAGGCAGTTTTTCACCATTATAAATTCCATCCCAACCTGAACTAGCAGGCGACATTTGTTTCAAGAATTTACCATAACGATCAAAAATATTAATCATCGCATCAGGTTGATGACGTAAATCCCAAATGTTCCAATTGTCATTAACTCCATCTGCATTAGGTGTGAAATAATTTGGATAATTAATGATATAAATTGGACCTATAATTGTTGGCGAACATTCACCCAAAATATCATAAATATTGACGTAATATTCTCCCGTAGGCAAATTAGTAAATACATTACTCGATTGATATTCGGTTATACTACCATCAGGATAAACCAATTGATAGAGATAATCTCCAAATAATCCACCGGTTAAATTCACTGTAATGAAAGTATTGTTTTCAAACGGAGTACTTACCGTAAAATCAGCCACAGCTGGACTCGATTGTATAATAGTCACCGTAGTTGTGTTGTAATTACAATTAGCTCCTACATCTGGTGTTAGTTTGATAAATTCAACCGTATAAACTCCTGCTTGTGAAGCAGTGTAAGTTGGACCAGTTCCCATTAAATTACCATTCAAATACCAATTTACAGTAAAAAACGCTGGACTTAAGCCCGAATTCATTGTGAAAGTTCGTAATACATCTCCTGTTTGAGAATCCACACAAATAATTCCGCCTTGAATAGTAATATCAAGTAGAGGATGAACAGTGAATGTAAATGAAATCTCGTCGTTACAATTTGGATTACCAATTGCCGATGCATACACATAATACGTATACGTACCTGGAGTAGTAATATTCAGATTTGTAATTAAATCTGCAGCATTTCCTCCTGATTGCGAATAATAACCAATATTGTAAGTTGTTGATGGTAGTGCAGGCAACACATAATTTTCGCATTCTTCAATATCGAAAACCAATCCTAAAGCAGCTAAATTTGGCGTTTCGGAAACGATGATATCAAAACTATCTTCTTGTGTACAAATAGTTCTATCGCCATTCACTGCGTAAACATAGATAGTTGTTGTTGTATTTGGCGTATTGAAAATGGTTCCTGGTGGCACAGGATTTACTCCATTAGGACCATAAAAATATCCAATAGTATAATTAAACGGTGTTGGCGCTACATGTGTTAAGGCTGGTAATTGATAATTATCAAATTCACAAACTGGTGGAGCAGTATAATCAGGCAAATTGATTCCATTATAAGTAATCGTGAAAGGACGATTGATTTCGCAACCTGTTGTAGTATCAATGTTATACAAATAGAAAGTTTGCGTAGTATCAAACGTTTGAGAAGATGACACAACTGTTCCTCCTCCGCTTGGACCTCCCGGTGCTGTATAAATTGTTCCGTTTACTGGTGCTGGAATCGTGTAAGGATTACATTCTGTTCTACCAATAATATTATCTGCAGCAGGAAATGGATTAATACTAATAGTAAAAGAATCTTCATTGGAACATAATGTAGTTGACCCATCTGGATTATTAAATATTTGTTCATTGTAAACATAGTAAGTTCCAGGATTCAAATGAGTTCCAGATAAATCTATAATATCACCAGCAAATAATTGTTGCTGTCCAAATGCTGTGGGACCACCTGACAATGTGTAATAAGCTCCATGTGACAAAACAGGTAGAACAAATTCTCCACATCGAGGTCCATCAGGAATATCATCAACTAATGGCGTGGGATGAATAATAATATTGTAATTTAAATTGCTAGTACAATTAGGCAAAACAGATGTATTTGTAAAATAATAAACCACTTGGTTTGATGTTATAGGAATATTAGGGTCTACCGAGACACCTGACCCATTAGGACCTGTAAAATAACCTCCAAATGTAACTGGAGGCAGAACAAATCCTTGTTGAGAACACGCATAAACCGTAGAAAATAAAGTAGTATCTACTAAATTAATCACAATATCATTTGACTCAATACAAGTTCCTAGCAAACCTTGACTTGTTGTGTGTGCTAAAGAATTAACGACATAGTAGGTTCCCGGGAAGTTGGGCCCGGCAACACTAATAACATTTCCTGCATTCAAAGCTATCCCTCCTCCATTTGGATCTGTGTTATAATTTCCATTAGTTAATGGTGGCAAAACATAAGAATCACATGTTATAACATCTGCAGGATCATCTACCAACGGCACTGGATGTATAAAGAAAATAAATTGCTCATCCCTACAAAATACACCATTTACCTCTGCATAATAATATAAAGTTTCTGTAATAGTTACTGTTGTTGTATTCAAATATTCTGTTCCTGCTGGAACAATAACACCGGTACCTGTTGGACCACCTGGCTGTGTATAAAAATTACCGATACCTTGTGGCGGAAAAGGAACAACAAATCTACCACAATGATCCAATCGCGGCGTATACTCATCAATTAAAGTCAGATTAAAACTTTCTTCATTTGTACAGCCATTTGCATCTGGGCCTGCAAAAATGTAATACGTTCCACCATCAACTAAAATATCTCCGATATTAAATTGCACTTGACCAGGAGTTGTTGGACCACCTGGTAAAAGATAATAGGTCCCATTCACAATCGTTGGCAAAGTAAATTGACTACATTCAATTGGATCTGGAATATCATCAACTACAGGAAGCGGATTAATTGTAATAACAACAGAAGTAACATCAAAACAATTTGGATTTGAATTATCTTGAATTCGGATTCCAACGGTAACTGTAGTAATACCATTTGGAATTGAAATCGAAATTATAGGATTAGTTCCTGAAGCAGCATCGCCTAAAGAATTATGATAAGTTACTGTATAATTTGTAGACGATTGCCCATTTAAAACTTCATTTGTTGTTGTAGCACTAAAAGAATAAGTCGTACTTCCTTGACCTTCACAAACTGAAACTGGATTAGGTTGTGTTGCAACGACAGCATTTGTTACAATTAAATCAAAAGTATACTCAGCATCACAAAAATTACCTGTTATGGTATTAAATATTTTAATGTAAATCGTTTGTCCACCAGCACTCGGATAAGATACTAAATTTCCTGCTGGAATTGGATTATTCGCCACTATATCAGCTGGCGTTTCATAATAAAAAACATCATAAATAGCAGTATCTATTCCTAAAGCAGCTTCATTGTTTGTAGTTAGATCAAAATTATAAGTTGCTACTCCAGTATTACAAGTTAATAAATTAGATGGATTTGTAACTGCTAAATCGAAAAAAACGATGGTATCCGTAATCGTACAAGTTCCTCTAACAGCTTCAACAGTGTAAGTTCCGGCATGAGTTACTGTATAAGTAGAATTTGTTTCACCTGGAATGGAATTTCCATTTTCGTACCAAGTTTATGTGAAGGTATTATCTAAATTTGTATTCAACAAAACTTCATCTCCAGAACAAATAATTTGATCCGAACCTAAATCTAAAGTCGTAGTAAAACTTCCTGCGGCTATAAAAACCGCAGAGTCAAAACCAGTATTGGCATAATCTCCAATTACCAATCGAATTCTATAAGGGGTATTAGGAACAACAGCCGAAGAAGCATTCATAACCAATGTTTGTCCTCGCATATTTAATGCTGAAGTTGGATTTCCAACATTATATGTTCCAAAAAAAGTTGGATTTACAGAAACGCAACTATTGTTTGGACTGGAAGGATCGTTATAAATACTATTTCTAATAGTAGTAACCGAAACTGGTGTACTTGTACCCGGAATGACTGCTAAATTTGTTGAAACTCCCGTAGATAAATCGGTTAAAACAAAAGCAAAAACATCACTGAATTCACATTGATAAAATCCATACTCATTAGATGCAAACAAAAAATTAAAACTAAAACTATTCGAAAGCGGAATAAAATCAAACTCTAAAAATTCGGCATTTACAATTGGACTTGTTCCGCCATTATTATTACTTAAATTTTGCAAAAAAGCATCTCCAGAAACAGTAACAGAACTACTCAAATTAGCACCAGAATATTGACCTTGTGTAAAAGTCGCCACACCATTTCTAATAATTACTCCTTCCGAAATAGGAAAACTAGAACCATTTTGATTAAAATAAGCAACCGCTTGAGTGGAAGAAACCGAAATATTTGAAACTTCAACACAAGAATTTCCTAACAACAAATCAACTAATTGTGCGGGTGAATTTGTAGTATTGTCAACTGTTATTCCTTGTGAAAAGATACAAGTTGAATACAAAAAGGCGAATATATAAAGTAAGTTTTTCAAGATTTATGGGGGATTTAAATCATTGACATAAATATAATCAAAAAAAGCAAATCAAATATTATTAAACACAAAAAAGTTTGAATATTAAAATATATTCAAACTTTTTGTTAATTATTTAATTTTTATCTAATCGTTTAGTTTTAAAACAGCCATAAATGCTTCTTGCGGAATTTCTACGTTTCCAACTTGACGCATACGTTTTTTTCCTTTTTTCTGTTTTTCTAAAAGTTTACGTTTACGCGAGATATCTCCACCATAACATTTCGCTGTTACGTCTTTTCTCAAAGCTTTAATAGTTTCACGTGCGATAACTTTAGCTCCAATTGCAGCCTGAATTGGAATATCAAACTGTTGTCTTGGGATTAATTCTTTTAGCTTCTCACACATTTTTTTACCAATGTTGTACGCATTACTTTCGTGAATTAAAGCCGAAAGCGCATCCACAGGTTGTGCGTTTAATAATACATCTAAACGTACTAATTTTGATTCGCGCATTCCAATTGGATGATAATCAAAAGAAGCATATCCTTTAGAAACTGTTTTTAATCTATCGTAAAAATCAAACACGATTTCCGCTAATGGCATATCGAAATTTAATTCCACACGCTCGGTTGTTAAATAAGTTTGATTTGTAATTAAACCACGCTTTTCGATACACAGACTCATTACGTTTCCTACGAAATCAGCTTTTGTAATGATGGTTGCTTTGATATATGGTTCTTCTACTCTATCTAATTTTGAAGGTTCTGGTAAATCGGATGGATTATTTACAATTAAGATTGTATCAGGTTCTTTTTTAGTGTACGCATGATACGAAACGTTAGGAACCGTTGTAATAACCGTCATATCGAACTCACGCTCTAAGCGTTCTTGGATAATTTCCATGTGCAACATTCCTAAGAATCCACAACGAAAACCAAATCCTAAAGCTGCCGAACTTTCCGCTGCAAATACTAATGAAGCATCATTCAACTGAAGTTTCTCCATTGAAGCACGTAAGTCTTCGTAATCTTCTGTATCTACTGGATAAATTCCGGCGAAAACCATTGGTTTTACATCTTCAAATCCTTGAATGGCATTTGTAGTAGGCTCTTTGGCGTCGGTAATTGTATCACCAACTTTTACCTCTTTTGCTTCTTTAATTCCTGAAACTAAGTAACCAACATCTCCAGTCGAAATGACATTTTTTGGAACTTGATTTAATTTCAATGTCCCAACTTCATCCGCATAATATTCATTCCCAGTAGCCATGAATTTAATCTTCTGACCTTTTTTGATTTCTCCGTTAAGTACACGGAAAATAACTTCAATTCCTCTAAAAGGATTGTAATGTGAATCGAAAATTAACGCTTGAAGTGGTTCATTTGGATCGCCTTTTGGTGCTGGAATTTTCTCAATAATAGCTGCTAAAATATTTTCAACACCAAAACCTGTTTTTCCAGAAGCGTGAATAATATCTTCTAATTTACATCCTAATAAATCGATAATATCGTCACTAACTTCCTCTGGATTAGCACTTGGTAAATCTACTTTATTTAAAACTGGAATAATTTCCAAGTCATTTTCTAACGCCAAATATAAATTCGAAATCGTTTGTGCCTGAATACTTTGCGCTGCATCTACAATCAACAAAGCACCTTCACAAGCGGCAATCGAACGAGAAACCTCATACGAGAAATCCACGTGACCTGGAGTATCAATTAAGTTTAAGATATAATCTTCGCCTTTATATTTATACTCCATTTGAATGGCGTGACTTTTTATGGTAATCCCACGTTCGCGCTCTAAGTCCATGTTATCTAGTAACTGAGCTTTTTCTTCGCGAGCCGAAACCGTTTGTGTAGCACTCAACAATCTGTCGGCTAACGTACTTTTTCCGTGGTCAATGTGTGCAATAATGCAGAAATTTCTAATGTGTTTCATTCTTCAAGTTCAATGTCAAGTTCAAATTTCTATAGCAATTCTTTCGAACAATTAATCCGCAAATATAAGCTAAAGTTTTGATTGTATATCAACAAAAAGCAATACCAAATACCAAAAAAAGCATTAACCACATAGAAACATAGATTTTCAATAAATATCCTGAGGAATTCATAGTAATTACATTTGAACATAAGTTATACAATAATAAAATCTAGGCAAACTATCTCAAAGCGAAGCTTTTATTTTTCAATCCAAAGCAACTATGTTTCTATGTGGTAAAATTTAAAAAAACAATAATTAAAAAATCTTATTGTATTTTTGCAAAAAAATTGAAGCACCATGCCTAAAATTGGTAACATCATACTACCCGACTTCCCTTTATTATTAGCCCCAATGGAAGATGTAAGCGATCCACCATTTCGTCGTTTATGTAAACTACATGGTGCTGATTTGATGTATTCTGAATTTATTTCTTCAGAAGGATTGATTCGTGATGCGATGAAAAGTAAGCAAAAATTGGATATTTTCGATTACGAACGTCCAGTTGGAATTCAGATTTTTGGTGGTGATGAAGAAGCGATGGAAATGAGTGCTAAAATTGTAGATACGGTTCAACCTGATTTGGTTGACATCAATTTTGGTTGTCCTGTTAAAAAAGTCGTTTGTAAAGGTGCTGGAGCAGGGGTTTTAAAAGATGTAGATTTGATGATTCGCTTAACAAAAGCCGTTATCAAAGGAACCAGTTTACCTGTTACTGTAAAAACGCGTTTGGGTTGGGATGAAAATTCGATTAATATAGATGAAGTTGCCGAACGTTTGCAAGATATAGGCGTGCAAGCTTTAACAATCCATGCCAGAACTCGTGCACAAATGTACAAAGGGCATTCGGATTGGTCGCACATTCAACGTGTGAAGGAAAATCCTAGAATTACGATGCCGATTTTTGGAAATGGCGATATCGATTCTCCTGAAAAAGCATTGGAATATAAAAACAAATATGGTTTAGATGGTATGATGATTGGTCGCGCTGCGATTGGTTATCCTTGGATTTTTAATGAAATTAAGCATTATTTCGCCACAGGAGAAAAATTAGCTCCACCAAGCATGAATGACCGAATTGAAGCCGCAAGAAATCACTTAATTTGGAGTATTGAATGGAAAGGCGAACGCTTAGGAATTAACGAAATGCGTCGTCATTATACCAATTATTTCAAAGGCATTCACGGTTTTAAAGAATACAAACAAAAATTGGTTACCACAGATGGTATCAATCAATTATTAGATGTATTTACTGAAATTGAGCAGGTGTATGCGGATTATGTTTTTGAGGGGTAAACCTCTACCCATGATACACCCT
>NZ_DITB01000063.1:4811-10828 GCF_002422095.1 Flavobacterium sp. UBA6195 | reverse complement strand
TTAAAATTGCAAAAGATTTTACTACTAGAGTTAAAGAAAAAGCAATTGGTGAAAACGTATTAACTACATTACAACCAGGACAATTAATGGTTAAAATCGTTAAAGACGAGTTGACCGAATTAATGGGTGGTGATGCTACTGGAATTAATCTTTCAGGAAATCCTTCTGTGATTTTGATGTCGGGTTTACAGGGTTCTGGTAAAACTACTTTTTCTGGAAAATTAGCGAACTTTTTAAAAACTAAAAAGAACAAAAAGCCTCTATTGGTTGCTTGTGATATCTACCGTCCTGCGGCAATTAATCAGTTGCACGTAGTAGGTGGACAAATTGGTGTTGAAGTATATTCAGAACCAGAAAATAAAAATCCTGTTGAAATTGCTCAAAACGCAATCAAGCATGCAAAAGCGAATGGTTTCAACGTAGTCATTATCGATACCGCTGGTCGTTTGGCTGTGGATGAAGAAATGATGAACGAAATTGCAAATGTTCACAAAGCAATTCAACCACAAGAAACATTATTTGTGGTGGATGCGATGACTGGACAAGATGCGGTAAACACAGCAAAAGCATTCAACGATAGATTGAATTTTGACGGAGTTATCTTAACGAAGTTAGATGGTGATACGCGTGGTGGAGCTGCGATTTCGATTAAATCGGTAGTGAATAAACCTATTAAATTCATCGGTACAGGTGAAAAAATGGAAGCTATCGATGTGTTCTATCCAAATCGTATGGCGGATAGAATCTTGGGAATGGGAGACGTGGTTTCCTTAGTAGAACGAGCACAAGAGCAATATGACGAAGAAGAAGCAAGAAAATTACAGAAGAAAATCGCTAAAAACGAATTTGGTTTTGACGATTTCTTAGCGCAAATCCAACAAATCAAGAAAATGGGGAACATGAAAGACCTTGTTGGAATGATTCCAGGTGCTGGAAAAGCGTTAAAAGATGTTGAAATTCAAGATGATGCTTTCAAACATATTGAAGCCATTATTCACTCAATGACGCCAGCAGAAAGAAGCAAGCCTTCAATCATTGATGTGAAACGTAAAAATAGAATTGCAAAGGGTTCAGGTAGAAAAATTGAAGAAGTGAACCAATTGATGAAACAATTCGACCAAATGAGCAAAATGATGAAAATGATGCAAGGTGGCGCAGGTAAAAACCTGATGAAAGCCATGGGCGGAATGAAAGGCATGAGATAAATAAGTTTAAGGTTTAAAGTTTCAAGTTATGAGAGTTTTAAACCTTATTTTTTTAATATACTAACTACTAGTTTTGGGTAAAACACAACTTTTAAACCTGAAACTTTAAACCTGAAACAAAAAACAAATGCAATTATTAGACGGAAAAAAAGTATCGGAAGATATTAAAAATGAAATCGCGGCTGAAGTAGCTCAAATGAAAGCCAAAGGTGAAAAAGTACCTCATTTAGCAGCTATCATTGTAGGTAACGATGGAGCAAGTTTAACGTATGTAGGAAGCAAAGTAAAATCTTGCGAGCGTGTAGGTTTTGAATCGACTTTGATTAAAATGCCTAGCACTACTACAGAAATTGAATTGTTGAAAAAAATCAAAGAATTGAATGAGAATGACGATATTGATGGATTCATTGTTCAGTTGCCGTTACCAAAACAAATTGACACTCAAAAAATCATTGAAGCTATTGATCCAAGTAAAGATGTAGATGGTTTTCATCCTGAAAATTTTGGAAAAATGGCTTTAGATATGTCTACTTTTATTCCGGCAACACCATTCGGAATTTTAGAATTATTAGAGCGATATAATGTACCAACTGATGGTAAACACACTGTAGTTATCGGAAGAAGTCACATTGTTGGTCGTCCTATGGGGATTTTAATGGGAAGAAAAGGTTTTCCTGGGAATTCAACAGTAACCGTTACTCATAGTCATTCTAAAAACATCAATCAAATTACTTCACAAGCCGATATTATTATTTCTGCATTAGGTGTTCCAAATTTCCTAAAAGCCGAAATGGTAAAAGACGATGTAGTGGTAATCGACGTAGGAATTACAAGAGTTGAAGACGAAACTACTGAAAAGGGATATAGAATTGTAGGTGACGTAGATTACGAAAATGTATCTAAAAAAGCTTCATTCATCACGCCTGTTCCAGGTGGAGTAGGTCCCATGACCATTGCAATGCTGTTGAAAAACACCTTGTTAGCAAGAGAGCAGAAGAGAAATAGATAAAATATTATAAACAATATTTGTAACCCAAATTCGAAAGAGTTTGGGGTTTTTATTTGAAAATTTATTAAAATATGCAGAAAAACTACAGCAATGGTTTGTTTAAAGGTTTTTAAATTGCGTGTTGAAAATAGCATAAACTTTATGTTATTTATGAGTTGTAACCAATTTTTGAAGAAAATAATCGAAAAAAAAGAGTGCTAATGATACAAAAAACAAAAAGATGAAAAGAAAAAACATTTCAAAAAGTGTAAAAAAAATATCCATTTTATGCTTTTCGTTAACATTATTAATTTCTACAATTAGTTGTAATAAAAATGATGATAACCCAACTTGTGGATGTAATTCTGATATTAGAGCAACAATACCAGATTCAGCGAACTTAATTGGACAACTTGTTTATAAAAGACAACTTGACCCAAATGATAACTTTTATAACAATAAATTTTGGTTAACTTATGTTGAACCAGATTGCACCAATTGTATTCACCACATGATTGTTTGTAATGAGAATTTTTTATCAACTTTTAACGATGTTAAAGAATTACCTATTGGACAATCCATATCTGTGCAATTTTCTGGACATTTAAAAGAAACTTGCACAAAAAAATTTGATATTTCAAGCATTTCTTACGAACACATAACATTAACTAATATTGAAAGACAATGAAAAACTACTTTTTCTTCATTTTTGTAATAATGCCTTTCGATATTAATTGTTCAAGAAAAAATTTCATTTGTAAATCAAAATGAAAAAATAGAATTTCAAATCTCTAACGAAGAATTTTTTATAAAATTTGATTCAAAAAATGAAAAACTTATTTAAAATACTGATAATGTTATTTATTAGCTTAAATGCTAGCTGCCAAACATTTCCTTTAAAAACTCCAGAATTTGATTGCCCTAATGGGGCTTATTTAAAAGATCTTGATAATGTTTTTCCTTACTGGACGGGTACCTGGAAAGGAATCGTAAACAACAAAGAGTACACCTTTCAATTTGTTTCATTCCCACGTCAATTAGTTTCGTATCCAAGTAGTGGAAATTATCATTATGAAGATCAGTTAAAATGTAAATTTAAAGTTATTGATTTGTCTAACAACCAAATACTTTATAATGATCTATTAATAAACAACATAGAGAATTATAAATTACATCTTGCCAGTTATCGTAGCATTGGTTATATATTTCTATATTTTGACGACCGCAACCATTGTAATAATGTAGCTAGTTTTACACTTATAAAAAATCTTAACAACACAAATCAAGTTACTTATAAAGCATTTGAATATGAAGAATATTTAAGACCCTCAGATTGCCCTTATGCTAATCAATCTGATATTCCTATTTTCTTACCAACCAGTGATTTAATTTTAACTAAGCAATAAATACAAAACCTTAATTCTTTTAACAAGAGTTAAGGTTTTCTACATTTAATATGAAAAATATAATTAAATTTTTAGCGCTATTTCTTATTGTAAGTTGCAAAGCACAAACACCTGTTATAGATATAAGTCAGTCAGAATTAGGTCTTCCTAATGGTTATTATATGAAAGATATATACAATTTATTAAACCCATTTGAAGGGGTTTACCAATACACAAATGGTAATACCTTATTAAAAATAGTTTTAGTAAAAAAAATACAGCAATATAACGGAAAGTATTATGAAGACTTAATTATTGGTGAATACCAATATATTGAAAATGGTATTGAAAAAATAAACACTTTAAACCAAATAAATACTGTTTACTCAAACCAAATAATTCATAAAATAGATGGTAATTTATTAATTAACAATAATGCTAGAATATCACCCTGTACAGATTGTTTACCAAACGAGAAGAGATTACTTGCATCTATAATGGACCCTATTTCTAAAAAGTATGCTGATTTAATTATGCGACGAACCAGTGAAAATAATCAAGAAATCATGAAAATAGTCATCACCCATCCCAGTGCTGGGCCATATATTGAAAGTGAAGGACCAGGTTTGGCTTTTTCTCTTCCTTTAGGACAACTCACTTTAATAAAACAATAAAACCTCTTACAACCGCAGTTTGTAGCAATAGCGGCTTTTGTGTAAAAATAAAAGTCGCTTTGTTTTTGTAAAGTTTGTAACAAAAAAGTTTAGTTATTTTTTATTCCGCTACTGAAATATATATTAGAAACGTTCGAAAACTACCTTTTTAATTATATAACATTATAAATAGTATAGCTTGAGTTATATTCATTTTTGATTGTTAGTTATCTATTTTTGCTGATAATTTTCATGAAAGTGTTAATCACAAAAAAAAGCCATTTCAATCGAAATGGCTTTTTATTTATCTCTTCTGATAATCCGAAGTAAAGAATAATTCTACTGTTGGATATTTCTGTTGGGTCATTTGGATAGAGAAATCGCTATCAGCTAAGAACACTAATTGGCCGTATTTATCATGACCTAAGAACTTTTGCTTCACACGTTTGAATTCGGCAAATTCTTCGTTTTTAGGAAACTCAAAGTTATGCTTTTACATAGATGCTTGTTTCAAGGGGCAGTTTTGTGATACTTTTGACACGGCAATGTAAAATTTAAAATTTAGTTAGTGTATATTTGTAATGGCTTGGTGCTGAAATTGCCACCTGAAAACAAGCCGCAAAACATTACTCCAGTTCCAGGTGGAGTAGGACCCATGACCATTGCAATGTTATTGAAAAATACGTTGTTAGCGAGAGAGCAGAAGAGAAATAAATAAAATATTATAAACAATATTTGTAACCCAAATTCGAAAGAGTTTGGGTTTTTTATTTGAAAATTTATTAAAATAGGCAGAAAAACTACAGCAATGGTTTGTTTAAACGTATTTAAATTGCGCATTGAAAATAGCATAAACTTTATGTTATTTATAAGTTAGCAGAAAATTTTGTAAACGTTGGTTAAAGAGGTTAAAACATCAAATTTTGTTAGGTGCATCTCAAATAAACCATAAAAGAAAAATGAGAATTCTCATTAAGGGTGGTACATTAATCATATAAAATAGTACCTAAAGTTATCATCCTTTGGTAATCCGTCAAATAAAAAAGGGAAGATTAAACATTATGAAAAATTTATTAAAAATTGTAGTAGTGTTGTTTATGACAATACTTACTATTGTATCTTGTGACAATAATGAAACAAATGAAACTATATTAAATTCAACAAATAGAAAGTCTGAACTATATTCTGAATCTGAAATTCTGAAAGTATTGAACAATAATACAGCTGAAGTTGAATGTAAAGGTAGTTGTAATGATTGCACAATGATTGTGAGTTTAGTTACTGGAATTGGTCAATGTGGTTGTAATGATTGTAAGTTAGTTATTTCTACAAGACAAAGTAATGGGAATATTAATGAAGATATTAAAGATAAAGAAAAATTAATTCAATCACTGTATAATCTTGATTTTTTTCAAAGTTCTTATACAAGATTTTTAGAATATTCTGAAAAAAAATATGGTGTTAAAGCAATAAAAAGCGAAGGCATTGAGTTTTACTCAAATGATGATGTTATTGCTGTTTTGTTTAAATTTAAAGACACTAAAGGTGAATTACAATCTGTAATGTACTCTCAAACTATTAATACAGAGGGTAAAGTTTTAGGACCTAAATTTGAAATTGATTGCACTGGTAGTTGTGGTTGTAAAGAGCAATTTAATTTTAATACCGGAACAGCGTCATGCTCTTGTGCTGACTGTGTAATGACAGTTACTCAAATTTAATAATAAATCTTCTGCTAACCGCAGTTTGTAACAATAGCGACTTTTGTGTAAAAATAAAAGTCGCT
>NZ_DITB01000063.1:0-4679 GCF_002422095.1 Flavobacterium sp. UBA6195 | reverse complement strand
TCATTTGGATAGAGAAATCGCTATCGGCTAAGAACACCAATTGTCCGTATTTATCATGACCTAAGAATTTTTGTTTTACACGTTTAAATTCGGCAAACTCGGTATTTTTAGGATCTTGTGGTTTTACCCAACACGCTTTAAACGCAGGGAAGTTTTCATACGTACATTTTGCACCATATTCATGCTCTAAACGGTATTGAATTACTTCGTATTGTAGCGCTCCCACCGTTCCAATAACTTTTCTTCCGTTCATTTCTAAGGTAAACAACTGGGCTACTCCTTCGTCCATTAACTGGTCAACTCCTTTTTCTAATTGTTTCGATTTTAAAGGATCAGCATTGTTGATGTATCTAAAATGTTCTGGTGAGAAACTTGGAATTCCTTTGAAATTCATGATTTCTCCTTCAGTTAACGTATCACCAATTTTAAAGTTACCCGTATCGTGTAAACCTACGATATCACCAGGATATGAAATATCAACAATCTCTTTTTTCTCAGCAAAAAACGCATTCGGACTCGAGAATTTTAAATTCTTTCCTAAACGAACATGCAAATAAGGTTTGTTTTTTTCAAACGTTCCCGATACAATTTTGATAAAAGCCAAACGGTCTCTGTGTTTTGGATCCATGTTAGCATGAATTTTAAATACAAATCCGCTTAATTTTTCTTCTTCTGGTCTTACTAATCTGGTGTCTGATTCTTTTGGTCTAGGAGTTGGAGCAATTTCAACGAAACAGTCTAACAATTCGCGAACTCCAAAATTATTCAAAGCCGAACCAAAGAACACCGGTTGTAAATCGCCTTCCAAATATTCTTCACGGCTAAATGGAGGATAAACTTCATCGATTAATTCCAATTCTTCTCTTAATCGGTTTGCTGGTTTTTCACCAATAATTCCTTCTAATTCTGGACTATTGATGTCGTTAAAAGCAATCGTTTCTTCAATGTTTTTACGACTATCGCCTTCAAAAAGGTTGATGTTCTTTTCCCAAATATTATAAATTCCTTGAAAATCGTATCCCATTCCAATAGGGAAACTTAATGGTGTAACTCGAAGTTTTAATTTTTTCTCTACTTCATCCATCAAATCGAAGGCATCTTTA
This sequence comes from Flavobacterium sp. UBA6195, assembly GCF_002422095.1. Lineage (GTDB taxonomy): Bacteria > Bacteroidota > Bacteroidia > Flavobacteriales > Flavobacteriaceae > Flavobacterium. The sequence continues at coordinate 3,576 of NZ_DITB01000063.1, read as the reverse complement.
CCTTCACGGTCTAATTTGTTGATGAAAACAATCATTGGAATGTTTCGCATTCTACAAACTTCTACCAGTTTTTCTGTTTGTTCCTCAACCCCTTTTGCAACGTCAATTACAACAATTACACTATCAACGGCAGTTAACGTTCTAAAAGTATCTTCAGCAAAGTCTTTGTGACCTGGCGTATCTAAGATGTTGATTTTTTTATCTTTATAATTGAAAGCCAAGACAGAAGTGGCTACCGAAATTCCTCTTTGTCTTTCAATCTCCATGAAATCGGAAGTAGCTCCTTTTTTAATTTTATTACTTTTTACAGCTCCAGCTTCCTGAATAGCACCTCCAAACAACAATAATTTCTCGGTTAAAGTCGTTTTACCAGCATCGGGATGCGAGATAATTCCAAAAGTTCGTCTTCTTGCTATTTCTTCTATAAAACTCATTATTCAAAATTTTGTGCAAAAGTAACTTTTTTTTACAGAAATTTCTGTTAATAGTCGCTTATAAATGTTGTGGAATAGTCTCGAATTGTTATTTTTGTCGATTACAACTAAAAATGTATAAATAATTATGAAAATTAGTCGCTTACTTATTTTTGTTTTCTTAATAACACCTTACTTTTTATTAGCCCAAACCAAGGAAGTATTATTTTCAATAGACAATCATCCTTATTACACGGATGAATTCATCAGAGTGTACAATAAAAATTTGGATTTGGTAAAAGATGATTCTCAAAAAGATTTAGATAAGTATTTGGATTTGTTTGTTGGATACAAGCTAAAAGTTGAAAAAGCAAATAAATTAGGTCTGCAAAAGGGTTCTAATTATCAAGCGGAGTTGAAATCTTATAGAAATCAACTATCAAAAAATTATTTAAATGACTCAAAAGTTACTAATGAATTAGTTCATGAAGCTTATGAAAGATTGCAACAAGAAGTAAAAGCTTCACATATTTTAGTTTTAGTTGATGAAGGAGCATTACCTCAGGATACTTTAAAAGCTTATAATAAAGTTTTAGATATTAAAAAAAGATTAGATGCTGGTGAAGATTTTGTAACTGTTGCAAAACAAACTTCAGAAGACCCATCTGTAAGAGAGAATAATGGAGATTTAGGATATTTTTCGGCATTTAGAATGGTATATCCATTTGAAAATGCAGTATACAAAACTAAAGTAGGTCAGGTTTCAAAGCCATTTCGCACTCGTTTTGGTTATCATATTGTAAAAGTAACTGATAAAAGAGTCAATAGAGGAGAGGTTACTGTTGCGCACATCATGATTGTAAAACCTAATAATTCAGATGTTGCTCAAGCTGAAAAAGCAAAAACAACAATTGAGGATATTTATAAAAAAATACAACAAGGTGAAAGTTTTGAGAGTTTAGCCCAACAATTTTCTGAAGATAAATCTTCTGCTCCAAAGGGTGGTCTTTTACAACGTTTTGGTTCAGGTCAATTGAGTTCGGAGGAGTTTGAAAATGTAGCTTTTGAGTTAAAAGAGAAAAATCAAATTTCAGCTCCATTTCAATCGCAGTTTGGTTGGCATATTGTAAAATTAATCGAGAAACATCCTCTGCTTCCATTTGATGAAATGAAGGCAGATTTAGAGGAAAAAATTAGAAAAGATGAGCGTTCTTTATTAATTACAAATTCATTAGCAAAAAAGTTAAGAGCAAAATATACTTATGTTAAAGATGCAAAGGTTTTAGCTCAAATTAAGAAAAGCGTTACAGAGGATTTTTACAGTCAAACCTGGCAAATTCCTGCAAATTTGAAAGAAATGAATCTTCCTTTGTTGACTATTAATAAAACTCAAAAGGTTACAGCACCATCGTTTTTAAATTTTATTTACACTCAACAAAAATCGAATATCAAAACAAAACCCGTTGCTAAATTGGTAGATGAATTGTTTGAAAAATTCACAGATGAGCAATTAACTAATTACTACAATGATAATCTAGAAAATGAGTTTTCAGAATTTCGTTATGTAATGGATGAATATCGTGATGGATTGTTGTTGTTTGATTTAATGGAAAAGGAAATATGGAATAGAGCTAAATCGGATACCACAGGTTTGATGAATTTCCACAAGGCTAATATTGAGAAGTACCAATGGAAAAAAAGATATGATGTAGATATTTTATCTTCAACTGATAAATTAATCATTGAAAAAGCACAAAAATTTCTCAAAAAGGGCAAGTCATTAGAGTATATAAAAGAAAAGTTAAACAACGATGGAAAAGTAAATGTTATGGTAAAATCAGGACTTTACGAAGAAGACTATGATATATTATCTCAATATTCAAATGCTGCAGTTGGTGTTACATCGGTTGTAAATAAAGATAAATACTATTTTGTAGTTAATGTGAAAAGAATTAATGAAGCAGGGCCAAAAGAATTTGCCGATTGTAAAGGTAAGGTGATTAGTGATTATCAGCAGTTTTTAGAAAATAACTGGGTTGATGAATTGAAGAAAGAATTCCAAATTAACATTAATAAAGAAGTTTTTTCCAAAGTAAAATTACAATTAACTAAATAATATGCGGTTTTTCATATCCATATTTTTACTTTCAATGATGCTTTTTTCCTGTGATTATTTCAAATCAGAGAAAAAGCCTAGGGCCATTGCACGGGTTGGTGAAAGTTATTTATTTGAATATGATATAGAGAATTTAGTACCAAAAGGAACTTCAAAAAAAGATAGTATAGCGATAGTAAAATCATTTATTGATAGATGGGCTTCTCAAAAAATACTATTTGAAGCTGCGGAACGAAATATAGGGAAAGAAAAAGTTTCAGAGTTTAATACTTTAATAGAACAATATAAAATTGATTTATATACAAAAGCCTACATTGAAGAGTTGGTAATAAGACAAATTGACACTACGGTAACTGAAGAACAGATTAAAAAATATTATAATGAGAATAAGCAATATTTTAAAAATTCTTCAGAACTAGTGAAACTCAGATATATAAATTTAGTTAAAGAAAATCCAAAATTCTCTAAAATTAAATCAAAGTTTAGTTCCTTTACCAAAAAAGATAGAAAGGATTTGGAACAAATGGCTGTACAATTTAAAAGTTATGCTTTTAATGACTCTATTTGGGTAGATATCAATCAAGTTTATGAGAAAATACCGTTTATTAATATAGAGAATAAGCAAAAATATATCTCAAATGGAATGAATTTTCAATATCCCGATTCAACAACAGTTTGGTTGGTTAAAGTGAATAATGTTTTACCAAAGGATAGCGCCACGCCTCTTGAGTTTTTAAAACCAACCATTAAGCAGATTATTATAAATAAAAGAAAATTAGAATTAATTAATACAATAGAAAAAGAGATTACGAATGATGCCATTAAAGACAATAAATATGAAGTTTATAAATAAAAAATTCCTTTTCACCGTTTTAGTTTTAGTTAATATTACGGTCATTGCACAACCTAAAAAAGAGAAAGTAGATGGAGTAATTGGTGTAGTAGGTGATTATGTAGTGCTGGATTCTGATATTGATTTGGAATTAATTCAATTAAAAGCGCAAGGTATCGATACAAAAAACATTACACGATGTCAATTGTTTGGTA
>NZ_DITB01000086.1 GCF_002422095.1 Flavobacterium sp. UBA6195 | reverse complement strand
ATGGACTCAAAAACTTCATCACTTTTACGGATGCTGAAAATGCATAAGCCGTACAAATGGATGACAACAAGAACAACCAAATCAAATCGTTCATTGAAAGGGCAAAGAAAGCGGGTGTAAAACTTCCTGCAAAAAACAAGTAGCCACTTAAAAAGAAAACCCCACTTGATAATTCATAAAGTGAAATGATATTAGGATCGTATTCTTTGGCATATTTTCCGTTAATTACAGAAAATAAAGCCGAAAGAAATGCTGATGAAACGGCTAAATAAATTCCGGTAGTATATTTTGTTTCAACATTAAAGATGATTCCTAACCCTATTACTACTATGACGCCAAAAAGCAGTTCATACCAAATCACTTTTCTTTTGTAAAAAATAGGTTCTAAAATAGAGGCAAAAAAAGCACCTGTAGACAAACAGGCTAAAGTTATAGAAACATTAGACACTTTAATTGCTTGGTAAAATGTGAGCCAATGGGCCGCAATGATAATTCCGCAAAGAAGAAACCCAATAAAAATATGGAACGGCACTTTTACTTTTTCTTTATTTAATAACACAACAAAAGTCATGATAACTGAAGCAAAAAGCATGCGATACCAAACCAAATCTAAGGCTTCTAATGATATTAATTTGCCTAAAATTGCTGTAAACCCCCAAATAAAAACGATTACATGAAGGTGTAAATAACTTTTTAAATTATCGTTTTGCATTGCGAAGTAGGTAATAAGCTAGAATTCCAAAAACAAGATTAGGCAACCAAACCGCTATTAACGGCGGAATACTAGATTTTTCAGCAAGAGTACCAAATACTTTGTCGATAAAAATAAAAACAAAAGCTATAACAATACCAATTGCTAGATTAATTCCCATACCTCCTCTTCTTTTCATTGAAGAAACCGAAACCGCAATTATAGTAAGAATAAATGCCGATATTGGCAAACTAAACTTTTTATAAAAAACCACTAAATACGTATTGATATTTGCATTCCCTCTAGCACGTTCTTTGGCGATAAAACTATTTAATTGACCAATGGTCATGGTTTCAGCAACGTAAACTACAGGTGTTAAATCATCTGGTTCAAAATTGTATTTGACCATTAATTTATCACTTGAAATAATTTCATCATTAGTTTCCCCTACAATTCTTCTGTTGTATCCATAAAGAGTGTAATTTTTGGTAGTAGCATCATAACGAATTCTATTTGCCGTTACCTTTTCTATCAATATGTTATCTTGAAACTTTTCATAGGTGAAATTAAATCCCGTTTGCGACAAATAATTATAATTGCTAACATAAATATTTTCCTCTAGTTTGCCCTCTTTTTTAATTTGTCTGAAAATATCAGATGTTTCTCTAGTTTGCGAATTTCCTTTTAGGTTTTGATATCGAAAATCGTTAAAGCCTTTACTAGCTTTAGGAACCAAGAAAAATCCCATTACTAAGGCAAAAATAGAAACGATAATTGCACCAAACATGAAAGGACGAAGAAATCTACCAAATGAAATACCAGAACTCAAAATAGCAATGATCTCAGTATTATTCGCTAACTTGGAGGTAAACCAAATAATCGATAAGAATAAAAAGATAGGAAATAACAAATTGGCAAAATAAATCGTAAAATCGCCATAATAGATTAAGATATCTTTCAAAGGAATTTTTTTCTCAATCATTTTATTCACCTTTTCTGAAACGTCAATTGTAATTCCAATAGGAATAAACATAATTAACATCACCGAAAAAGTGACCAAATAGCGTTTTAAAATGTATTTATCTATTATTTTCATCCTAAAATTTAGAATTTAGAATTTAGAATTTAGAATCAAAAACGAATAGCCTTTAAACTTTCATTTTCTAACTTCTAAATTCTAACTTCTTATTTTATAATCGCTGACTCATTTGAATCACCATTTTATCTTTCCATTCTCTAAAAGTTCCTGCTAAGATTTGTCTTCTAGCTTCGCGAACCAACCACATATAAAAACCTAAGTTGTGAATGGTTGCAATTTGTTTTCCTAAAAATTCATTCGCAGCAAAAAGGTGTCTTAAATACGCTTTTGAATATTCGGTATCTACCCAAGTGTGGCCCATTTCGTCGATAGGCGAAAAATCAGCTTCCCACTTTTTGTTTTTGATGTTAATAGAACCGTGAGCTGTGAATAACATTCCGTTTCTGGCGTTACGTGTTGGCATCACACAATCAAACATATCAATACCTAACGCAATATTTTCTAAAATATTGATTGGCGTTCCCACTCCCATTAAATATCTTGGTTTGTCTTCTGGAAGAATGGCTGTTACCACTTCGGTCATGGCGTACATTTCTTCTGCTGGTTCTCCTACTGATAATCCTCCAATAGCATTTCCTTGCGCTCTAGCGTTGGCAATATATTCTGCTGATTGTTCTCTTAAATCTTTAAACGTACTTCCTTGAACAATTGGAAAAAACGTTTGCTCATAACCATATTTAAATGGTAACTTATCTAAATGGGTAATACAACGGTCTAACCAACGGTGCGTCATGTGCATCGAACGTTTTGCATAGCGATAATCACATGGATACGGCGTACATTCGTCAAATGCCATAATGATATCAGCCCCAATAGTTCTTTGAATTTCCATTACATTTTCTGGAGAAAAGAAATGATACGAACCATCGATGTGCGATTTGAATTTCACCCCTTCTTCTTTAATCTTTCTTCTTCCTGATAATGAATATACTTGATACCCACCTGAATCAGTTAGTATATTTCTATCCCAATTCATAAATTTATGCAAACCTCCAGCCGCTTCTAAAATTTTGGTTTGAGGTCTTAAATATAAATGATAGGTATTCCCCAAAATAATATCAGGGTTAATGTCTTGTTTTAACTCGCGTTGGTGTACTCCTTTTACCGAAGCAACTGTTCCTACAGGCATGAATATCGGAGTTTCAATAACACCGTGATCGGTAGTTATTTTTCCGGCTCTGGCTTTACTTTTTGGGTCTTTGGTAATTAAATCAAACTTCATATTGTGCTTTTACGAACGGCAAAGATAAATTAATTTCAATTGTAGTTTTAGAATTTAGGATAAAATTAGAAAAATCAAGGTCAAGTTCAATTTCAATTTCAAGTACAAGTTCAACTTCAAAAATCAAATTCAAAATAAAAAAATAATAACTTTCAACTTAAAGCATCCAAAATTATTGGAACACCGATTGAAGAAATGAAAGAAATCTTAAAAATTCATACAGGTAAGCGTATAAAACAGATTCACTAACGCAAAAAACGGATTATTACTATTTTAAATTTCAATAAACCCTTTGTGTCTTGCCGTCTTTGCGAGCTAAAAAAATTCTGCAACCTCTGCATCTCTGCATTTCACTCCCAACTCCTAACTCCTAACTCCTAACTCCTAACTCCTAACTCCCATCACCCATCACCTTCCAAAAAACAATTCTTAATAACTTCTAACAAAATGATTTGTAGCACCAAAAAAATAGAATTACTTTTACACCATTAATAAATATATGTAATAAAATGTCTAACACGCAACAACTACAAGATTTTACAACACAAGTTCGAAGAGATATTCTTCGCATGGTTCATGCTGTAAATTCAGGTCACCCAGGAGGTTCTTTGGGATGTGCTGAATTTTTGGTTACTCTTTATCAAGACGTTATGCAACGTAAATCAGGTTTTGATATGAATGGAAGTAATGAAGATATTTTCTTCTTATCAAACGGTCATATTTCTCCTGTTTTTTACAGTGTTTTAGCTAGAAGTGGTTACTTTCCTGTAGCAGAATTAGCTACTTTCCGAAAATTAAATTCAAGATTACAAGGTCACCCAACGACTCATGAAGGTTTACCTGGAGTTCGTATTGCATCGGGTTCATTAGGACAAGGTTTATCGGTAGCGGTTGGTGCAGCGCAAGCTAAAAAATTGAACAACGATAACCATTTGGTTTTTGCTCTTTTAGGTGATGGTGAATTACAAGAAGGTCAAAACTGGGAAGCAATTATGTATGCTTCTGCTAAAAAAGTAGACAATTTAATTGCAACTATCGACTTAAACGGAAAACAAATTGACGGAACTACAGATGAAGTTTTAGCAATGGGAAGTGTAAAAGCGAAGTTTGAAGCATTCGATTGGATGGTAATTGAAATCAAAGAAGGTAACAACATTGACGCTATCAAAGCTGGTTTGGCTGATGCAAAATCTAAATCAGGTAACGGAAAACCCGTTTGTATTTTATTGCATACGGAAATGGGTAACGGAGTAGATTTTATGATGCACACCCACGCTTGGCACGGAAAAGCGCCAAATGATGAGCAATTAGCAAAAGGTTTAGCACAAAATGTTGAAACTTTAGGAGACTATTAATTAGTACTCCGTGTTCAGTTACAAGTGTTCAGTAGCATGCAATTAAATTTAAAAACAAAATGAAAAAATATATCAACCAAGGCAGTAAAGATACCCGTTCGGGATTTGGAGCTGGAATGACGGAATTAGGTCAAAAAAATGAAAACGTAGTAGCACTTTGTGCGGATTTAATTGGATCATTAAAATTTGATGATTTCAAGAAAAACCACCCAGAGCGTTTCTTTCAAATCGGAATTGCAGAAGCCAATATGATTGGAATTGCAGCTGGATTAACCATTGGAGGAAAAATTCCTTTCACGGGAACTTTCGCTAACTTTTCTACCGGAAGAGTTTATGATCAAATTCGTCAATCGGTAGCGTACTCAGATAAGAATGTGAAGATTTGTGCTTCTCACGCGGGATTAACGCTTGGAGAAGACGGAGCTACACACCAAATCTTAGAAGACATCGGTTTGATGAAAATGTTACCTGGGATGACCGTAATTAACACTTGTGATTACAATCAAACCAAAGCAGCCACTTTAGCTTTAGCCGATCATCATGGTCCTGCTTATTTGCGTTTTGGTCGTCCAGTAGTGCCTAACTTTACCCCAGCTGACGAACCTTTCGTAATTGGAAAAGCCATCCTATTAAACGAAGGAACCGATGTTACCATTATTGCTACCGGACATTTAGTTTGGGAAGCGTTAGTAGCAGCAGAAGCTTTAGAAGCTAAAGGTATTTCAGCTGAAGTAATCAACATACACACGATTAAACCATTAGACGAAGAAGCGATTTTAAAATCGGTGAAGAAAACAGGTTGTGTGGTTACTGCAGAAGAGCATAACATTATTGGTGGTTTAGGAGAAAGTGTTTCGAGATGCTTAGTTCAAAACCATTTAGTTCCTCAAGAATTTGTAGCCGTAAACGATAGCTTCGGAGAAAGTGGAACACCTGACCAATTAATGGAAAAATATGGTTTAAACAGTGCAGCCATTATTGAAAAAGCAGAAAAAGTAATCAAAAGAAAGTAATCGTTTTTTTACTTTTACACCATATAAAACCTGATGCACGTATTAGCATCAGGTTTTTTTATCTTAAAACTTCATCGGATTTTGCTTAGGTTTGGAATCTTTTCAGAGTAAAACATATTGAAAAAAACCGTAAAAATCAGATTTCAATTTGATTTAAAATTATTACTCTTATCGCAACCTTTTATATTTTAGGTTTTGTAATAGCTTTTTAAAATTGCGGGCGGGCTTAAACAATATCTTAGCTCCAAGAATTGTACTCTTATTTAATTTCTCGGGTTCGTCTGTACCTTGTCCTTTTAGCGTTAAAGCAAAAGTACCCAAACGGTCGATTTTTACGATTTTGCCCTGAGCTAACTCTTCTCCAATTACCTGACTCATTCCCATGAGAACCCCATAACAATCAGCAACGGTTACCGTGCTACGGCTTGCAATAATTTCAGCTAAATATTCTAAATCTACTTCACCCTTACTTACGGCACAAGGGTAATATTTGGTTTGAGGTGGCGATGCAATATTGTTTTGTTTGGGCACCATTTTAAATTCAATAGCCATATCATTTATTTTTTTACTGAACAAAAATACAAATTATAAACTTTAAAAAATCAATTGCTGTACAGCAATTAATAAATTTCCCTAGGGCACTTAATTAATACCCCTAGGGAAAATATATAAATGCCCTAGGGAAATTTTATAACTACTCTAGGGAAATGGAATTACAATACGTAAAAATAAAAAATACTATAGCATTAAATTTTTAAAAAACTAGTATTTAGTTTAGTTCACTAACTAAAAAAATTTGAACCACTTCGCATTCATATCAATTTTTAGTTATATTTGACTAAACAAAAAAAACTCAGCAACTTTCGCCAATCTTGCCAATAGGGTATAAAAGTGGTTGGAAAGTTTCGCATATAAACGAGTTATCTACAACTTTTCAAACCACCCTCCCATTTGCACTTAAAGTACTGTATTTATTGACTTTATAATTTTTAGAGAAGCAGAAAAAAGCAGAAAAAAGCAACAAAATACTTGATTTGTTGTACCAATTGTTGTACCTTAGTACTCCGTTGCACCAGTTTGAAACACTAGTAAAATCAATACTTTCACTCTTTTGCATCACTTTACAAATATAGTACAACATCTTTAAATTCTAACTCTAATGGCATCAATTAAACTTATCCTCCGAAAAAATCAAG
>NZ_DITB01000074.1 GCF_002422095.1 Flavobacterium sp. UBA6195 | reverse complement strand
ATTTAATGTTAAGTAGTTACAAACTTAACAGCCTACAAATGTATAACTTTTAATAATATTATTTACCTTTGGCACCTATTTTGTGTTAAACTTGATATTAATATAACATTCATTTTATGAAAATTAAACACTTTTTCTTGGTTTTAGCAGTTGTTTTTTCAGCTATCAAAGGCTTTTCTCAGGATAAAAAATTTAAAGTACATACCGTTGCTTTTTACAATTTTGAAAATTTATTCGATACAATTAACGATCCTGATACATATGACGAGGAATATACTCCCGTTAATGGCTGGACTAAAAAAAATTATAATAAAAAATTAGATAACTTAAGTCGTGTTCTAATTGAATTGGGGACAAGCGAAAGTCAAAAAAACTCACCAGTAATTATTGGAGCTTGTGAAATTGAAAACAGAAGAGTATTAGAAGATTTAGTAAAACATCCCACATTAATCAATAAAGGATACAAAGTTGTGCATTTTGATTCTCCAGATAAACGTGGAATTGATGTTGGGTTTTTATATCAAGAAAAGTATTTTCAGCCAACAAGTTACATAAATGTGCCTTTGTATGTTTATGAAACAGAAACTACTTCTGATAAGAAAAAATCAAAAGAGGAAGAAAAAGAAGTTGAGGAAAATGTAAATTATGATAAAAAAACAAAAAGAATTTACACAAGGGATCAACTTTTGGTAACTGGTTTGTTAGATGGTGAAGAAATTAATATTATTGTAAATCACTGGCCATCTCGTTCGGGTGGAGAAAAAAGAAGTAGCCCTTATAGAGAAGCAGCCGGAAGATTAAATAGAAAAATTATGGATTCTATTATCAAAATTAATCCAAAAGCTAAATTTATTACCATGGGTGACTTAAATGATGGAACTTATAATAAAAGTGTAAAAGAAGGTATTGGTGCAAAACTGAAAAAATCGGAATTAAAAGAACCAAGAGATGTTTATAATCCTTTTGAGCAAATGGCTAAGGATGGTCACGCTACATTGTTTTATAGAGATTCAGGGGATATTTTTGACCAAATCATGGTGAGTCAACAACTAATTCCAGCAGACAATAATGATTATAGTACCTTCAAATATTGGAAAGCCGGAATTTATAATAAACCTTTCTTAATCCAAAAGACCGGTCAATGGAAAGGATATCCACTACGTAATCAAAACGGAACTCCAGGATTTTCAGATCACTTCCCAGTTTATATTTATTTAGTGAAAGAAGTGAAGTAATTTCAGTCTTTATAATTTAATAAGGTTAGTTGGCAATAAAATGCGGCTAACCTTTTTTCTTTTTAGTAACTTTACATTTTAAATGCAAAAAAGATGGCAATAGGAAAACCGTTTAATTTACAAAAGTGGATTGAAGACAATAAAACGTTATTAAAACCACCGGTTAGTAATAAGAATTTATATGTAGAATCGGAAGATTATATAGTAATGATTGTGGGTGGACCCAATGCACGAAAAGACTATCACTACAACGAAACGGAAGAGTTATTTTACCAATTAGAAGGTGAAATTACCGTTTTTATTCAGGAAGATGGAGAAAAGAAAGCCATGAAATTAGGTCCAGGCGATATGTATTTGCATCCTGCTAAAGTACCGCATTCTCCAGCTAGAACTGAAGGTTCTGTAGGTTTAGTAATCGAGAGAAAGCGTGCTGGGAAAGGATTTAATGATGGTTTGCTTTGGTTTTGCGACAATTGCAATCATAAATTACATGAAGTCTATTTCGAATTACACGATATTGAAAAAGACTTTTTACCACATTTCAGTACGTTCTACAATTCGGAAGAAAAAAGAACGTGTAAAAAATGTGGTACTGTAATGGAAACCAATCCTAAGTTTACAAGAAAGTAACACAAATTCTCACAAAGTTTCGCAAAAAAATCTGTGAAAATCCTTGAAATCAGTGGCAAAATATAACACCAAGATTGAACTCTTGTGTTTAAAAATATATTTTCTATCTTTGAAAAAAATTTAACAAAAACCGAATAAAAAGTTATAAAATGATATCTGAAGCAGCAATTCAATTTGGTATGCAAGAAGCTTTGCAACAATTAGGCATTAAAGAAATTAACGAAGGAACTTCTACTGGAACCAAGTGGTTTTCTAACGGAAAAATCATCGAATCATACTCACCAGCAACAGGAGATTTGATTGGAAAAGTAAAATCTTCAACAAAAGAAGATTACGAAACAGCTATGAGTGCTGCAGAAGAAGCTTTCAAAACATGGCGTTTGGTTCCAGCTCCAAAAAGAGGAGAAATTGTGCGTCAAATGGGAGAAGAATTGCGTAAGCATAAAGAAGCATTAGGAAAATTAGTGTCTTTTGAAATGGGTAAATCGTATCAAGAAGGTCTTGGAGAAGTTCAGGAAATGATTGACATCTGTGATTTCGCAGTAGGTTTGTCTCGTCAATTACACGGATTAACAATGCACTCAGAACGTCCAATGCACAGAATGTATGAGCAATGGCATCCGTTTGGAATTGTTGGAATCATTTCGGCTTTCAACTTCCCAGTGGCAGTTTGGTCTTGGAACACAATGTTAGCATGGATTTGTGGTGATGTTTGTATTTGGAAACCAAGTTCAAAAACGCCTTTATGTGGTGTAGCGTGTCAAAACATCATTCAAACGGTATTAGAAAGAAACAATTTACCAGAAGGAATCAGCTGTTTAGTAGTGGGTAACGAATCGGGTGATTTAATCAATAACGACAAACGTATTCCATTAGTATCGTTTACAGGTTCTACAAGAATTGGTCGTCACGTATCAAAAACGGTTGCTGAGCGTTTTGGGAACACTATCTTAGAATTAGGAGGAAACAACGCCATCATCGTTTCTAAAGAAGCGGATTTATCAATGGTATTGGTAGGAGCGGTTTTTGGAGCGGTAGGAACAGCAGGTCAACGTTGTACTTCAACACGTAGATTAATTGTTCACGAAAGTGTTTATGATAAAACATTAGACGTTTTAACAAAAGCGTATGCGCAGTTAAAAATTGGAAATCCATTAGATGCTAACAATCACGTGGGACCACTTATCGATAAAGGTGCAGTTCAAGATTACTTAAACGCTATCGAAAAAGCAAAAGCAGAAGGCGGAAGAGTTATCGTTGAAGGCGGCGTTTTAGAAGGAAAAGGATACGAAAGCGGTTGTTATGTAAAACCATGTATTATCGAAGCGAAAAACGAGTTCGAAATCGTGCAACACGAAACATTTGCTCCCGTTTTATATGTAATGAAATACAGCACAATTGAAGAAGCTATCGAAATGCAAAATGCAGTTCCTCAAGGATTATCTTCTTCTATCTTTACCAACAACATGAGAGAAATGGAATTATTCCTTTCTGCTGCAGGTTCTGATTGTGGTATTGCTAACGTAAACATTGGAACTTCGGGTGCTGAAATTGGTGGTGCTTTTGGTGGTGAAAAAGAAACAGGCGGTGGCCGTGAATCAGGCTCTGACGCATGGAAAGCGTACATGAGAAGACAAACCAACACGATTAACTACGGAACAGCATTACCATTAGCACAAGGTATTAAGTTTGATTTTTAAATAAGTGATTAGTGAAAAGTAATTAGTGATTAGTTACTTTTTGGATATAGAAAAACCCTGTAAAATTTAATTTTGCAGGGTTTTTTGTTTGTAATTTTGTTTATTTTAATTTAAACCACGAGTAAAAAAGAGTAGCACCGTCGCGGATAAAATTTTAATCAAAAAATTCATATTTTTCAATGATTCCATTTTGATTTTTAATCGTGAGTGTATTATTATCAAACGAAAAAAAGGTAGATGTTTTAACATCAGTAATTTTTCCAGATTTTCTGTCTGTGTATTTTCTAAATTCTGTAATCGATTTTAAATTTGTAGACTCATCATAATCATAAACACATCGTTTTTCAAGATTTAAAAAAGGATCTAATTCTGTAAATTCAACTAATTTTCCGTCAATATATTTATAATTTTTTGTTAGAATATAATCACCTTTATGAATTTGCTTTATTTCCTTTAATAAATTATTTTCATAGGAATACGATGATTTTATCATTTCTATTCCATTTTCAAACTTAGTTGATTCAATAATTTTGTTGTTATCATTATATTTATAAGTTATATAATGATTTTTTTGATTTTGATTGGCCGCTAGATAGTCATTGACATTATATGCCCAGACAATGTTATTTTTATTATCATAAACTGCAGAATCTTTTATGAATTTATTCTCAGATATTTTGTCATTGTAAATTGTTTTTCTAATACCTTTTATCACTGTTAAATTACTATTTAAATCGTAGATAAAATAAGTTATGGAATTGGTTTTTCTTTTGTCATTGCTGTCGAAATATTCTATTTTATCAATTAGATTATTTTTGTAGAAATATTGTTTTTTTTCCCCATTATCTTCACTAATTTCAATTAATTTATCTTGATTATAAAAAATATTATATTTTTTTAAAGAAGTTTTAGTATCTCCTTCTTTCTTTTCGATCAAATATGAAGTAACGCGATTCTTTTTTTTGTCTAATATTGCTTTATAGAATTCAAATTCGTTATTATAGTTATAATCAGTAACTACAGTTATTTTTTCACCTTTTTTTTCGTTTTCTTTAATATAATTTGAATTATCTAAAACTCTCTTTTCTATATTTTTAGTATCAATAGTTGTTCTCTTTTCTTTTTCAACCAAAATATTATTTATATATCTACAAAGAATAGTTGTAGTTGAATTTGAATCGGAATTAATTTCTGAAATAACGTTACCATTTATGTCAAATTCAATAATTGTTTTACCGATAATTTTCTTCTTTATTTTCTTGTTGTATAATTTAGAATAATCATTTATATCATTTTCTGGAAGAATGACGGTAGGTCTAACTATTGTTGGTTCAGGATGTTTAAATTGTCCAAAGCATATTATGCTTTGAAAAAAAAAGATTAAATAAATAATTGCTTTTAAGTTCATTTTAATAGTTTAATATTTGTTGAATTAAAATCTTAAGGCTACCTTTCACGTGGTTCATTTTAATCAAAGATAACAAATTGTAACTATAAAAAGTAAAGTCAACTTTTATAATTAAGTAGTCAAGTTGGTGTTTTCTTTATAGATATAGCACTGTTACAGCACTGATATAACACTGATATAGCATAAAAAACTTAAGTTGTATTAATGGTAACAGAAAGCTATCAAAAACCAAAAACCCCACAAATCAAATTTGCAGGGTTTTCTATGTTATTCTGTCATTCTGAACTTGTTTCTGAATCTAAAAACGAGAAGCTGAAACAAGTTCAGCTTGACAAAAAAGAAAAAAGGATTACTTCGTTTTCTTCACGTATTGTGTCAAAATATAAATACTTTGGTTTTCTACTCTACCTTCAATTAAGTTAGCATCGTCCCAAACTAATTTAATGTTGTGCACGGCAGCTCCACGTTTTGCTGTAAAAGTAGCACCTTTTACATCTAAATCTTTAATTAACACCACCGAGTCGCCATCTTGTAAAATAACGCCGTTACTGTCTTTATGTACAATTTTGTTTTCGTCTTCTTCAGCGTCTTCGCCTGTTGCTTTTGCCCATTCTAAGGCTTCTTCATCTAAGTACATCATGTCAAGCAAATCGTTGTTTTTCAAACGCGCTAACATGCGCCAAGATAAAATTTGTACTGGCAAATGCTCATTCCACATACTTTCTGATAATCCTCTCCAATCGTTTTCATTCATGGTTTCCGGGTTTTCAATTTGGTCTTTTAAATGTTTTGCAACCAAAACCGAATGTTCTAAGCTTTCCGCAGTGTGAGGTGGCAACGTGTACACAACTAAATCGTGTTCGGTACCACTAATTTCGCAAACTGAACCACTGCGATCTTTCAGTTTCTTTTCTATTACACTCATTTTGAATGGATTTTACGTAAATAAATAATTTGAAGCAAAGGTATAAATTGTAACAAAACAGCATAAAAAAAAGCAACTTTTTTGAGGAGTTACTTTAAAATAAATTCGAATAATGGTTTACAAATTAAAACTTGCGCCAATAGACAAGTTAAACTGATTGTTATATTTTTCAAATCCAACAGGGTTGTTATCGTAATGTGCTATTGGAAACTGGATTTCAGAATACAACCCGAAACCATCGGTAATAAAATAGCGAGCGCCTAAATGTGCTCCAAAATTTTTAATTCCGATATTTAATCCAGGATAGATATCTACTTGTTTTTCAATACCAAATACATCGGCAATGTTAGCACTAAAACGGGCTCTAAGATCAAAACGGTCGTCAAAATTTGGTTTTTCGCCTGCAACTTCTTCAATTCCTAATAAATATAAAGAGGTAAAACCAAACGACATATTAGTTCCGATTCCTCTATCATAAGTAGCAATTACACCTGTTCCTTTTTCCTGAATGTTAGCACCTACTTGGAATTTTGTATCTCCTTTACCTTTAAAAACTTGCGCATTTGCCATTTGAATTGTAACAAACAAACATATTACTGTCAGAATATTTTTCATAGCTTTCGATTTTTTATTATTATACAAAGATACAATTTTTTAATTTCTTCCGTTTTCGTTAGGATATAACTCAGGTAAAGCATCACTTTGCCAGAATTCTTTGGTATCAACATCCATGATGGTAAGTTTTCCTTTGAAAGCAGCTCCAGTGTCCACATTCCAAACGCATGATTTATTTACTGGGATTGTTTCATCAATTTTAGTAACAGGTGTGTGTCCAATGAAAATTTCGTTATAAATTTTTAACCGCAGTGGATAGTTAATAGCATCTTTTGAAAGTTGATTGTCAATTGCTAAAGCAGTTTCCCAAAGCGTTCTATCCCAATAAAATAAAGGTTTAAAAAATTCGTGTTCCACTCCTTTCATATTAGTAAATCCGGCATGAATAAACAATCGGTTTTCAGTATCTAAATAGTAATTTTGAAGCGATTGTAAAAAACGAATATGTTTTTCTTTCGTTTCAGCGTCAATATTTTGATATGATTTTACAGTAGCTTCACCACCGTGTTGAAACCACAATTTTTCATCAATATTTTCGTTATTGCTTAATAGCCAGTCTAATAGAAGTTCATCGTGATTGCCACGAATAAAAATACAAGATTGTTTTTTTTGTAATTCTATTAAAAAATCTAAAACGGCAGGAGATTCGCTCCAACCGTCAACATAATCACCTAAAAAAATTAGGGTGTCTTCTTTTGTTATTTTAGCTCTTTCAAAAATTTGGTGTAGGGCTTTTAATCCTCCATGAACATCTCCAATCACTAATTTTCTATTCATTTTTCTTGTTGTATTTCATTTTTCTTAAAATTCGCATGGCTTCTTTAAACGAGACATAGAGTAGCGGATTTTCAAATGATTTTAGATAGGGTTTAGCTTCAATTAATTTTTGTTTAGCATCCTCAAATCCGTTTAAATAACAAACCATCATAATTTGAGGAAAGTTTTCTATATCTCTTTTTTCTGACGGTTGCAAAAGTAATCCCTTTTGAAGCTTAGAAAGTAAAGCAAGATGAGAATTATAAATATGATGCAACATTTTTCGGTTGTATTGAGGCGGTTCAAACAACATTTCTGAATTCATTTTGTAATAACCATTATCAAAAAAACTTAGTGTAACTTTTTCAAACGGATAGTAGCTGGTTTTATCATTTAATCCTAAAGAAATGTATTCGGTAATACTAAAACTGCTATCATCATAGGTAATACTTACTTCGTCTAAAGCCGAATAAAACAGTTTTACCTGTTCGTTGACCAACTCAATATCCACTCTAGAATAATACTCTTTATCCCGAACTTTTTTCTTATTTCCAGCCCAACAAACCACAAATAATTCTTTGAAAACTTTGTATTTGGAAGGCAAGTCCTTATGGCGATTGTTGATAAAATCCAAAACACTTTCTAAGGTATGTTCAATGCTATTACGAGAGCTGTTTTCAATACTAATAACCGTCTCCACATTCTGTTTCGAATACGGAATTTTTTCAGTCGTAGGTGAAGTATTGCTTCCCTTTCTAACGAAATAAGTATTCGCTTCAATGGTATGAATGCCTTTTTTGAAATATGAATTTTTAGATTTCGGTTTAATGGTAACCAATCCTACCACTTTATCTTTTGGAAGGTTTGGGAAAGGCACATTTTCGTACTGAATTTTAGGTGGATTTTCTAAAAAAGCATTTACCAAATTCTGAATTCGGCTATCATCAAAAAAATCATTACCAACGATTTCATTGGTTTCGTCTTCCACACCCACCACAATATAAGAATTGTTACTCGGATTGGAATTGGAAAGCGCACAAATGTGTTTTAAAAACTTGGCTTTTCCTTCTTTAGTATGCAGGTTTAATTGCCGCTTCTTATCATAAAAACTATTCTCATCATGATGAGCTAAAAGATTTTTGATAAGAAGCCGCTTGTTGATCATTTTTTACCTGAATATTCTGAACACTGTTAACCGAATACTGATTACTATTTTAAGGCACTCTATTTCCCATGCTTTCTGTCCAGATAGCAAACCAATCTTGCTTATCTAAAACTAACGATTTTGCTTTCATTAATTGTTGAATTCTTCCTGAATTAACCGTTCCGGCAACGGGAGAAATTCCAGCAGGATGTTGCATAATCCAAGCTAATAAAATAATATCAGAACCTATGTGATATTTCTCAACTAACTTAGCTAAAAGTTGACGCAATCTAAAGGTTTGATCGGTATTTTCTCTAAAAACAGTTCCTAACGGATTCCAAGCCATAGGTTTGATATTGTGGACTTGCATGTAATCAAAACTACCGTCTAACATAGCTTCATAATGTGTTGCAGAAAACTGTACCTGATTAAAAGAAATTTCGGTTTTCTGACGTAATAATTCGGTTTGAAAAGGTGTGAAATTAGAAACTCCAAAAGATAGAATTTTTCCATCTGCTTTTAATTTCGAAACGGCTTCGGCAATTTCGTCCGCTTGCATTAACGGACTTGGTCGGTGAAGCAAAAAAACATCTAAATAGTCGGTTTGTAAATTTTTCAATGAATTTTCGGCTGACCAAATAATATAATCTTTCGAGTATTCGTAATGTTTTATCGAATTATTAGGTCTGTTTTCAGAAGTATATTGAATTCCACATTTAGTAATTAATTGAATTTTTTTGCGATCTATTTTACTTTCAGTAAGTGCTTTTCCAAACGAAGCTTCAGTGGTATAACCTCCATAAATATCGGCATGATCAAAAGTAGTGATTCCGTTTTCTATGAATAAATTAATTAAGTGAGTAAATTCATTGGTATTTAGGTTTTTATCCCAAACACCCCAATTCATAACTCCGGCAATAATAGGTGATAATTCTACAGACATAGTTGTTGTGTTTTTAATTTTTTCTTAAAATTATAAAATAGAATCATAAAACACTCATAAAATCATTCTTTTTTATTCACTTTTAACGCAATGTTAACAAGTTAAAAGCAAAAAAAAATTCAATTTGCACTGTTAAAAAATGTTGTTAATTTCACACCGCCAAATACAATCATAAAATGGAAGAAAATACATCAACCTTAGACATTAGGGCAATTAATGAAAAGATTGAAAGAGAAAGTGCTTTTATAGACTTACTTACAATGGAAATGAATAAGGTAATCGTAGGTCAAAAACACATGGTCGAGCGATTATTAATAGGTTTGTTGGGTCAAGGACATATTTTATTGGAAGGAGTTCCTGGATTAGCAAAAACCTTAGCCATTAATACGCTTTCTCAAGCAGTTCATGGTTCGTTTAGTCGTATTCAGTTTACACCTGATTTATTGCCAGCCGATGTGGTAGGAACCATGATTTATAACATCAAACAAAACGACTTTACCATTCGTAAAGGGCCAATTTTTGCCAACTTCGTATTAGCGGATGAGATTAACCGTGCGCCTGCAAAAGTGCAATCTGCTTTGTTAGAAGCCATGCAAGAAAAGCAAGTTACCATTGGTGACGAAACGTTTAAGTTAGACAAACCGTTCTTAGTAATGGCAACGCAAAACCCGGTTGACCAAGAAGGAACCTATCCATTACCTGAAGCGCAAGTTGACCGTTTCATGTTAAAAGTGGTAATTGATTATCCAAAAATGGAGGAAGAGCGCCATGTAATTCGTCAAAATTTAAAAGGTGCTTTTGAAAAAGTAAACCAAGTGGTTTCGTTAGAGCAAATTTTAAGAGCGCAAGAAGCCGTTCGTGAAGTATACATGGATGAAAAAATCGAGAAATACATCTTAGATTTAATTTTCGCAACGCGTTATCCAGAAAAATATAAATTAGAAAGTCTAAAACCATTAATCAGTTTTGGAGCCTCGCCACGTGGAAGTATCAACTTAGCCACAGCTGCTAAATGTTACGCTTTCATCAAACGTAGAGGTTATGTAATTCCAGAAGACGTTCGTGCTGTAGTGTACGATGTATTACGTCACAGAATCGGAATCACATACGAAGCTGAAGCTGAAAATGTAACCACAGAAGACATCATCAGCAGAATTGTTAACGAAGTTGAAGTGCCTTAATAGTGATTAGTAACAAGTGAATAGTAATTAGCAACCGCTTTTAAACTTATCACTTATCACTTATCACTTATCACTAAAAGTATGGATACCAAAGAAATTCTAAAGAAAGTTCGAAAAATAGAAATCAAAACCCGAAGATTGAGCGATCACATCTTTTCGGGAGAATATCACACTTCGTTTAAAGGACGCGGGATGACCTTTTCAGAAGTGCGCCAATACCAATACGGTGACGACGTAAGAGCTATCGATTGGAATGTAACCGCACGCTACAACGAACCATTCGTAAAAGTATTTGAAGAAGAACGCGAATTAACCATGATGTTGATGGTAGATATTTCGGGTTCTGAAAGTTTTGGCACAAAAAATCAGTTAAAGCGTGATATGATTACCGAAATTGCGGCCACATTAGCGTTTTCGGCTACTCAAAATAATGATAAAATTGGTTTGCTTTTGTTTTCGGACCAAATCGAATTGTTTATTCCGCCTAAAAAAGGAAAATCACACGTTTTACGAATCATTCGCGAGTTAATCGAATTCGAATCAAAAAGCAAAAAAACCGATTTATCGCAAGCTTTGAAATATTTATCGAGCGTTTTGAAAAAGAAAGCCATCGTGTTTTTAATTTCCGATTTCATGGTGAAAGATTACGAACACACGCTAAAAATCGCTTCAAAACGTCATGATGTAACCGGTATTCGAGTGTTTGACCAACGCGAAGAAAGCATTCCAAATATTGGTGTGGTAAATATGCTAGATGCCGAAACAAGCGAAACACTTTTGGTAGATACTACGTCAAAAAAAGTGCGAATGGATTACGAAAAATACTATCGTGAAAACGTAAATTATTTCAAAGATATTTTTTCAAAATGTGGAGCAGGAACGATTAGTTCGAGAGTGGATGAAAGCTATGTGACCAAATTATTAGGTTATTTTAAAGCGCGCAATTAAGAAAAATGAAAAAGAAACTTTACTTATATATTGCTTTATTATTCGGATTTTTGGGTTTTGCCCAACAAATCTCGTCTTCTATTGATTCTACCCAAATTAAAATTGGATCGCAATTCAACTTAACTATCAAAGCAAAAGTAAACGCAAAAGATAAAGTCGTTTTTCCAGATGGAAAGTTTTTTGGTGCTTTGGAAATATTAGAATCATACCCAATTGATACCTTAAAGAATGACAACCAATACGAATTAATCAAAAAGTACGGGTTAACCCAATTTGATTCGGGACGCTATGTGATTCCGAAATTATTGGTAAAAATCAATCAAAAGGAATTTCGTACTGATTCGCTTTCGATTTTGGTAAACGATGTAAAAGTCGATACGACCAAACAACAAATGTATGATATCAAAGACATCATCGCTACCGAAGAAAAACCAATGAGCGAATGGTGGAAACTCCTAATTTTATTGGTGTTGATTGTGGCTTCTGGATTTGCATCATACTTCATCATCAAACGTTTACAAAAAGACAAAAAACAAGAAGAAGAATTTTTCGCTTCACCAATTGAAAAAGCGATTGCGTATCTTCAAAACTTAGATAAAAAACAATTGGTGCAACGCGGTGATGTGAAAGAATACTATTCTGAAATGACCGATATCACCAGAACATATATTGAAGAATCGATTCATATTCCAGCGATGGAAAGTACTTCGAGTGAATTAATGGAAGCGTTGAAAAAAGCGATTGCCGATAAAAAAATGTTTGTCAATCGTGAAGATTTAGAAAAATTCAAAAAAGTTTTAGAAAATTCCGATTTGGTTAAATTTGCCAAATCACAACCTTTACCATTTGAAATTGAAACCGATAAAAAAATCATCGATAAATTCTTATTAGTAATTGATAAAGCCTTACCAAGAACCGAAGACCAAGCCGCAATTTTATTTGCTGAAGAAGTGCGTAAAAAAGAAATGCAAAAGCAAAAGTTCAAACGTTTGGTTATTTCTATCGGAATTTCAGCCTTTTTATTGGTGGCTTCTGTTGTAATTTTTGCTTACACAGTAGGATTTGATTTTGTGAAAGACAGTTATTTTGGCTATTCTACCAAAGAATTGTTGGAAAAAGAATGGATTACTTCGGAATATGGCGAACCTGCTATCATTATTTCATCGCCAAAAGTTTTAAAACGAACTATAGATGAGAAAATTCAAAACAACCTTCCAGAAAACGTAAAATCAACCAGTCGTTTTGCGTATGGAAATATTACAGATGATTTCTCAATTGTTTTAATTACAACCGCTTACAAAGATACCACGAAGATAGATTTAGATTTAGCATTGGAAGCCGATTTGAAAGAATTAGAAAAGTTTGGAGCTAAAAATATCATCGTAAAAACGGGCGAATTCGAAAATGTAAAAGGACTTTCGGGTAAAAAAGCCTACGGAACATTTACCGCTTTTGACCCTGTGAGAGAAGAAGATGTGAAAATGGAATACGAAATCATGGTATTGTCTCAGCCTGGAGGTGCTCAAGAATTTTTCTTAATTTACAAAGAAGAAGACGAACATGCGAAGCAAATTATAGAGAAAATTCAGAATTCAATCGAACTAAGAAAAGCCAAGAAATAATGGGAAAAGTAACCTTTTTAAATCCGGAATTTTTATGGTTGTTTTTGGTTTTACCAATAGCAATAGGCTGGTTGTTTTACAAAAGAAACCAACTTTCGGCAACGGTAAAAATGAGTTCATTGGAACCTTTCATGCAGAACAGAACTTTCTTGGCTAAAGCAAAACCATTTTTATATGTATTGCGAATTTTAGCATTAAGTTCAATAATCATCGCATTAGCAAGACCAAGAAGCGTTGACGTAACTTCAAAATCGAAAACCACAAAAGGAATCGATATTGTAATGGCAATAGACGTTTCGAGTAGTATGTTGGCCAATGATTTAAAACCAAATCGTTTAGAAGCACTGAAAAAAGTAGCTTCCACATTTGTTCAAGATAGAATTAACGATAGAATCGGATTGGTAGTTTATGCAGGTGAAAGCTATACGAGAACTCCTGTAACTTCTGATAAAACGATTATTTTACAATCGTTAAAAACTATTGAATATGATGATTCCATTATTGCCGATGGAACTGGAATTGGTGTTGGTTTAGCCACTGCCATCAACCGAATTAAAGACAGCAAAGCAAAAAGTAGAATCATCATTTTATTGACAGATGGTGTGAACAATTCTGGAACCATCGATCCAAGAACCGCTTCAGAAATCGCAAAAGAATACGGCATTAAAGTATATACCATCGGAATTGGAACAAACGGTCAAGCCATGTTTCCAGTAGCGAAAGATGCGAATGGTAAATTGGTATTTCAAAGAATGCCTGTAGAAATAGATGAAAGCTTAATGAAAGAAATTGCGAAAGCTACGGATGCAAAGTATTTTAGAGCCACATCAAACAAAAAATTACAAGCTATTTACGACGAAATTAATAAGTTAGAAACCACCGAAATTGATGAGAAGAAATTCTACAATTACGACGAGAAATACAAACCTTTCGTGTTGATTGCATTTGTATTATTAGGTGTTGAGGTGTTATTGAGAAATTCAGTTTTTAGAGGAATCGTTTAGAAAGAAAAACAATGTTTGAATTAGAAAGTCCAATATATTTTTACTTATTAGCACTATTACCCATAATAGTAGCACTTTTTCTATTCAATTTGTTTTGGAAAAGAAAAAGACAAGCCGTTTTTGCCGATTTGGAATTGTTTAATCAATTAGCGCCAGAAAAATCAAGCTTTAAACCGGCTTTGAAATTAGGAGTTTTGTTATTGGCATTAGCCTGCATTATTATCGCTTTGGTAAACCCAAAAATGGGAACTAAAATGGAAACCGTAAAACGTCAAGGGATTGATATTGTCTTTGCAGTCGACATTTCAAAAAGTATGTTAGCCGAAGACGTAGCGCCAAATCGATTAGAAAAAACCAAGCAAATCGTTTCGCAAATCATCAACCAATTAGGAAATGACCGCGTAGGAATTGTAGGTTATGCAGGAAGTGCTTATCCAGTTTTACCCATGACAACCGATTATAGTATTGCTAAAATGTACTTGCAAAGTATGAATACCAATATGGTTTCTTCGCAAGGAACTGCTTTTAATGATGCTATTCAATTAGCGGTAGATTTCTTTGATGTAAAAGATACTAGTAAGTTAATCATCTTAGTTTCTGATGGTGAAGACCACGGAGAAGGAGTAGATGACGCTGTTGAATTGGCAAAAGAAAAAGGAGTTCGTATTATAACAATTGGTGTAGGAACAGAAAAAGGTGGCCCAATTCCCTTACGTGATGATAAAGGAACTATCGCTTCGTATAAAAAAGACCAAGAAGGACAAACGGTAATTACTAAGTTATATCCTGAAGTTTTAAAGAAAATTGCAGATAATACAAAATCAAAATATATGGTAGGAACTACTACAAAAGATGTGGTAGAAGAAATTAAAAAGTCATTAGATAAAATCGAAAAATCAGAATTCGAATCACAACAAATTGCTGATTTTGAATCGCAATACCAATGGTTTTTAGCTCTAGGGTTTTTATTATTGTTGATAGATGTTTTCTTATTAGAGAAAAAAACGGCATGGGTGCAAAAGTTGAACTTATTTAATGAAAAGAAACATGCGTAAGATACTTTACATAGTGCTATTATTGAATAGTGTTTTGCTTTTCGGACAAGAAAAAGACAAAAATCTTTACAACGGAAATCAGTCATTTAAAGAAAAAAAATACGCTGATGCCGAAGCCGATTTTCGTGTAACCGAATCAAAAAAATCACCTAAAAAAGCAACTGCTGGATATAACTTAGGAAATAGTGTGTATCGTCAAAACCAACAAGGCGAAGCACAAATTCGATATATTCAAGCCTTGGAACATGCGAAAACGAAAGAAGAAAAGTACCGAATTTATCATAATTTAGGTAACACTTTTATGCTAGAAAAGAAATATGATTTAGCAGCAGATGCTTACAAAAACGCGCTTCGAAATAATCCAAATGACGAAGAAACCCGATACAATTACGCTTTAGCTAAAAGAAAAAATAAAGACAATCCGCCACCAAAAGACAATAAGAAAGACAACAAAGGTGGTGGAGGTCAAGACAATAAACCACAGCCAAAAGATAAAGACGGCAAAAACGACAAAGGAAACGATAAGAAAGATTCGGACAAAAACGATCAGAACAATAGAGACAAACAAGGCGATAACCAACAAAGTAAAGGTAACGGAGAGAAAAAAGAAGATAAAAACGAAAACCCAAAACCAAGCGGTGCCGACAAACAACGCATCGATAATATTTTAGATGCAGTTAATAATGCAGAGAAGAAAGTGCAGGACAAAGTGAATGCTAAGAAGGTAAAAGCACGTCCGGTTTCAAATGAAAAAGATTGGTAACAAATGAAAAAGATATTTTTAGTTTTATTCTTATCGGTTTACTATAATACTGTTTCCGCTCAAGTAAAATTTGAAGCACAAACAGAAAGAAGTTCTTATGGTTTAAACGAGCGCATTCAATTGGTTTTTTCTATAAATAATGAAGGGGATAATTTTGTAGCTCCAAAGTTTCCCGGATTTAAAGCGGAAGGACCTTTCATTAATAAAGGAAACCAAACTTCAATTACGATTATAAATGGTAGAGTGAACCAAAAAAGAGAAATTTCAACTCAGGTCATTTACTATTTAACCCCAACTAAAAAAGGAACTTTTACTATTGGCACAGCTTCAATTGAATATGACGGAACAGTTTACAAATCAGCACCCATAAAAATTACGATTACCGATCCTATCCAAATGCCAAACTATCCAGGCCAACAACCAACAAATGTGAATTATGGAGAAGGAATTCATTTGGTAGCCGAATTATCTACAAAAAATCCGTATGTAAACGAGCCCGTTACAGTAGTTTACAAGTTGTATTTCGAACCTCGTTCAACGGTTGGGAATTTCAGAAATTTCAAAGCACCAAAATACAATGATTTCTGGAGCCAGTATATCGACATGAAGCAATTGCGTGCTGAACGCGGAAAATACAACGGCAAAGATTACAGCATGGTAGTGCTTCGAAAAGTGATTTTATATCCATTAGAATCGGGCGCTAAAACCATAGAACCTTTCAAAATCGATTTAGATGCTGAGGTGCCAACAGGTCGTCGCGATTGGTTTGGTGAATACGAAATGCGAGTTATTGAAAAATCACTTTCAACAGGAACGCAAACCATTAACGTAAAACCACTTCCAGAAAACAGAAAACCAGCGAGTTTTACTGGAGCTGTAGGGAATTTCGATTTTAAAGTAAATCCATCAAAAACAGCATTAAAAGCAGGCGAATCCTTAGATTTAGAAGTAAGTGTTTCAGGTAAAGGAAACTTAAAATTATTTACCTTACCAAAACCCGTAGTTCCAAGTGCTTTAGAAATGTACGAACCATCGCATACCGAAAATGTACAAACGCCATTAACGGGTATGGTTGGAAAAGTTTCGGACAAATACACGATAATTCCACAATTTAAAGGAAAATATACTATTAAACCAATGGAGTTTTCGTACTACGATTTGGTAAGTAAATCATATAAAACCATCACTTCAAAAGAAATTACCATTGATGTAGCTGAAGGTGATGGAAACTTTGTTGCCAACACACCAAGTACAAACAAACAAGTCATTCAGAAAAAAGAAGTATTTCAATTCAATAAGTTGAAAACCGAATTTGTTTCAAAATCGAGAGAAGATTTCTTAGGTTCAGGATTGTTTTATAGTTTGTTATTTGCACCATTATTATTGATTCCGATTGTGATGATTGCTAGAAAACAAAAAGAAGCAAAAGATGCCGATGTGGTGGGTAACCGAGTTAGAAATAACAACCGATTAGTGAAAAAATATTTGTCGGAAGCCAAAAAACAAATGGGCGACAAAGTACCGTTTTATATGGCAATGGAAAAAGCATTACACAATTTCTTGAAAGCCAAATTACATATCGAAACCGTTGAAATGAGTAAAGACAATATCATCGAATTATTGCAACAACGAAACGCATCTGAAGAAAGTATTAATCGATTTATGGAGTTAATGAACGATTGCGAATTCGCACGATACGCGCCAGCAACCGATATTGCCATGACAAATGATTTTGAACGAGCTGTGGAACGAATTTCAGAACTTGAAAAACAATTGAAATAATGAAAAAGCAGATTATACTATTCCTTTTGTTTTTGATTTCATTTGCCAATGCAAGTGAATCCATCGATGCTACCTTTAAAAAAGCTAACGATTTATACAACAAAGGCGATTACGAACAAGCGTTGCAATCTTTCGAAAGCATTGTAAACAAAGGCAACGAATCGGCTGATTTGTATTTTAATATTGCGAATTGTTACTACAAATTAGGAAAAGTAGCGCCATCGATTTACAATTACGAAAAAGCATTGCTTTTAAACCCAGATGACGAAGCTATACAAACCAATCTGTCATTTGCTCAAAAAATGGCAATAGACGATATTAAAGTCCTTCCAGATGTTGGTTTAAAGAAAATGGTGAAAGAGTTCACAAGCGTTTTTCATTATGATACTTGGGCTTGGATTGCTGTTTTTATTGCTTTTTTAAGTTTACTTTCCTTTTTAGGTTATTATTTTGGAAATACCGTGTT
Source organism: Flavobacterium sp. UBA6195 (assembly GCF_002422095.1). GTDB lineage: Bacteria > Bacteroidota > Bacteroidia > Flavobacteriales > Flavobacteriaceae > Flavobacterium. The sequence continues at coordinate 19,400 of NZ_DITB01000074.1, read as the reverse complement.
TCTAAAGCGTACTTTTTTCAGTTTGTTTCTGTTGTTTTTAATCGGAATTGGCGTAACCGTTTTCTCTGCTTTTTTACAGAAGAAATTCGATGCGAATAACAATCCAGCCATCGTTTTTGCAGAAGCAACGACATTAAAAGCGGAACCAAAAAACAGTTCGGAAGACGTAGTAACGCTTCACGAAGGCACAAAAGTTTTCGTTTTAGAAGAATTAGGCAACTGGAAACAAGTAGAACTCACCGACAAAACCAAAGCTTGGATTAACAAAGAAGCGATTAAGGAAGTGAAGGAATAGTGTTCAGTGTTCAGTTGAAAGTGTTCAGACTTAGCTTGTAGAAACTTTATTCACTCTCAACTTCTTTCTTCAAACTATCATACCAACCTTCAATCGTAGGATAAATCGCTTTTGAAATATTCTGAATTGGATTATAAAAAATCGAATTGTCTTGCGTTTCTTTAGAAAGTAGCATATTATTAATGTTGATTTTCTCAAAGATAAAAAGCACTACACTCAATGCTAGAATCGTTTTCAACAAACTAAAAAGCACACCAGCCAATTTGTTAATCCAACCTAAAAAAGCAAAATCCGCTAATTTGGTTAGAATTTTTGCGCTTAAATGAATTCCTATCACCACCAACAAAAACGTAATGATAAAAGCCGTAATTTCAATATATTTCGGATTCCAACTTGGTACAAATCCAGTAAAAATAGCGCCTACTAAATTCGAAAATTTAATCGCTAAATAAATTCCTAAAATCAAAGCTATAAATGAAGCGACTTCCACAAAAAGCCCGTTTTTCAATCCTTTATAAACCGCAAAACCCAATAAAACCGCAAAAACAATATCAATAAAACTCATTTGAAAGAAAATAGAATAATGAACAAAGATAAAAGAATTGTTGAAAGTGGTTTTCTGTTGTTATCTTTGCAGAAATATTATTAGATTGATGGGAAACTTTGTGCTTCCAGCATCCATCTTCAAACTTAAAAAAAATGTCCAGAGATATACAATTAAAAGAACGTTGGGAAAGCGTTGTCAACATATTATCAGAAAAATTTTCAGGCGGAGAAGACCTTGATTTAGAAGGAATCATCTACTTAATTGGTGTGCAAGAATTGGGAAAAATTCACGCTACTTTCAAAAAAGATGAAAAAGTAAACCTAATGCACATCGCCATTTGCCGTTTGTTAGAACCTTACGGTTACTACGAGTTTGAATATTTCGACAACGACGGCTGGCCCCATTACAAAGTAAAAGAAGAATTGCCACCATTAAAAGCAGGCGAACAAGCGGTACTAATGAAAGAAGCAATTGTAGGTTACTTTTTAGAGAAAGAGTTGATAGATTGATGATTTATGATTAACGATTTATGATTTTAGAAGTTTTAGACAACTTGAAACTTGAAACTTGAAACAAAATACATAAATTTGCATTTTACAAAACGAGCGATGACAGAAACGATTAAAGCCCATATTGAAGAAGTAAAAGCTTTTCAAACCGATAATAAAGAACAATTAGAAGCCTTCCGAATCAAGTATTTAGGAAGTAAAGGCTTGTTGAAAGACTTTTTTGCCGAATTCAAAAATGTTCCAAACGAACAAAAGAAGGAATTTGGACAAGTAATCAACGAATTGAAAACTTCGGCAGAAGAAAAGGTAAAAACCATTCAAGACGCTTTAGAAAATAAAGAAGAAGCAAAAGGAATTTATGGCGACACTACGCGTCCAGGAGAAGCGATGAACATTGGTTCTCGTCACCCAATTTCTATTGTAAAAAATCAAATGATTGATATTTTTTCAACCATTGGTTTTAACGTGTCCGAAGGTCCAGAAATCGAAGACGATTGGCACAATTTTACCGCATTAAATTTACCAGAATACCATCCGGCAAGAGATATGCAGGATACGTTTTTCATTCAAACCAATCCTGATGTTTTGTTAAGAACGCACACTTCATCAGTGCAAGTGCGTTATATGGAAAACAACAAACCGCCAATTCGTACGATTTCTCCAGGAAGAGTGTTCCGTAACGAGGCAGTTTCTTCGCGTTCACATTGTATTTTCCATCAAGTGGAAGGATTGTATATTGACAAAGACGTTTCTTTTGCCGATTTAAAACAGACTTTGTTGTATTTCACTAAAGAAATGTTCGGAAAATCGAAAATTCGTTTACGTCCATCGTATTTTCCATTTACAGAACCAAGTGCTGAAATCGATATTTATTGGGGATTAAAAACAGAAACCGATTACAGAATTACCAAAGGAACTGGTTGGTTAGAAATTGGTGGTTGCGGAATGGTAGATCCAAACGTATTGAAAAATTGCGGCATCAATCCAGACGAACACACAGGTTTTGCTTTCGGAATGGGAGTTGAGCGTATTGCAATGTTGTTGTACCAAATTGGTGATATCCGTATGTTTTACGAAAACGACGTTCGTTTCTTAGAGCAATTCAAATCAAGTATATAAATTAAGATAAAGTCTTAATACTTAATTCTTTAATCTTAATACTGTTTCAATGAAAAAAGATATTATCATCCCAAAAGTAGAAGGCGTTCACATTGTAGCTTTTCAAGAATGGAACGACGATTTTATGGAGAATTCTTGGTACGCTTACTTAGTAAACGATACCGATAATTTGCTAGAAATGGCTATGGTAGTTTCACGTGCTTATGGTTTAATCAATGGCGAAGAACGCAAAACAGGAACATTCCGTCATGCATTTGCTAAAGTAGAACCTAGAACCGCCGTTAAAGTAGAATTGTTAGAAAACAACGTCTTACAATTGAATAACGAATTCATGTTGTCGTACTTTTCAAACGGTCAATTATTCGATAAAACCTTCGTTTTTAGAACCAATTCTATCAATGAAAAAGCTACTGCCGATTTACCAATTATCAACAAAAGAGGTGTTTTTGCGAATTAGATTTTAAAAAAAATACCGCAGATTCGCAGATTAAATACTAAATCTGCGAATCTGCGGTTTTTATAATTCTCTACTTTTTAGATATAGGATTGTTTTCCTCAATTTTTTTCCTCAATTTTATATTTTGAAAAAAGTTTAAAATGAAGAAAATCCTTTTCTTTTTGCTTTTGACTTTCCAATTTGGGTTTAGTCAATCTCAAGAACGTTCTGTTAACATAGAAGTTTACAGTATGAACGGACCTTTAGCTGGAGCATCAATTCATAATAAAGCTAATAATTCAACATTTATTACAGATTTTAACGGAAAAGCAATTTTGAATTTTGATAGAATTTATTCTGAATCCATTTTTGAATTGAGATTTATGGGTTCGCCAGTTAAGTTTAAATTGTATAAAAACTGCACTTTTATAAAAATCAATATTGATTCGAAAACAATAGAATACTTTTTTAATGATAAATTATTGAAAAAGAAAAATATAAAAATTTAATACAACTTCAACAACACAACATGAAACCATTTCTTATTGCTTTAGCTTTCTTAACTACAACAATTTCTCAGGCACAAGATTTCGCCAAACACGTCAACCCATTTATTGGAACAGGCGGTCACGGACACACATTCCCAGGCGCAACAGTGCCTTACGGAATGGTGCAACTTTCTCCTGATACTAGAATCGATGGGAGTTGGGATGGCTGTAGTGGTTATAATTATTCCGATAATTTGATTTACGGATTTTCCCACACGCATTTGAATGGAACAGGTGTTTCAGATTATGGTGACATTATGTTGATGCCGACGGTTGGAATTAATACTCTAGATTCAAAATTGTATTCTTCAAAATTCCAACATAAAAATGAAAAAGCTTCTGCAGGATTTTATTCAGTACATTTAGATAAATATAATATTGATGTTAGGTTAACCACTTCAACCCGCGTTGGTTTTCATGAATATACGTTTAATAATGCTGGTCAAGCGAATATCATTTTAGATTTGAGACATCGTGATAAACTTTTAGAAGGAAGAGTAAAGATAATAGATGATAAGACGATTGAAGTTTTAAGGAGAAGTGAAGCTTGGGCAAGAGATCAATATGTGTATGCAAGGATTGAATTTAATGCTCCAATGATGAATTCAAAAGGAATTAAAAACTCAAATGATTTTGATATACAAACATTGGCATTAAGCTTCTCAAAACAAGTCAAAAAAGGCGAAAAAATCCTCGTAAAAGTATCGCTTTCTCCAACGAGTTACGAAGGTGCGAAATTAAACAGTTCCGAAATCAAACATTGGAATTTCGATAAAGTCCATAAAGCTGCTATTGCGCTTTGGAACAAAGAATTATCAAAAATTGAAGTCACTTCTAATGATAAAGACAAGTTAGCCATTTTCTACACGGCTTTGTATCACACCATGATGCAACCTAATATCGCGCAAGATTTAGACGGAAAATATCGCGGCAGAGACAACCAAATTCATGTAGCCGAAGGATTTGATTATTACACGGTATTCTCGCTTTGGGACACGTTTAGAGGCGCGCATCCATTATACACGTTGATTGATAAAAAACGAACAGCTGATTACATTAACACTTTCATCAAACAATATGAACAAGGAGGAAGATTACCGGTTTGGGAATTAGCTTCCAATGAAACCGATTGTATGATTGGCTATCATTCGGTTTCTGTAATTGCTGATGCGATGGCAAAAGGAATAAAAGGTTTTGATTACGAAAAGGCTTTTGAAGCCAGCAAAGCGTCTGCCATGCGCGATGTTTTAGGTTTGGATGCCTACAAGAAAAACGGATTTATTTCGATTGATGACGAACACGAAAGCGTTTCCAAAACCTTAGAATATGCCTATGACGATTGGTGTATTGCGCAAATGGCACAAATTTTAAACAAACAAGAGGATTATCAATATTTCATGAAACGTTCTCAAAATTGGAAAAACATTTTCGATTGGGAAACCGGTTTCATGCGTCCAAAGAAAAATGGGGGTTGGGACAAACCTTTCGACCCAAGAGAAGTCAACAATAATTTTACTGAAGGAAATTCATGGCAATACTCGTTTTTCGTGCCACAAGATATTGAAGGCATGATTGAAGCGTATGGCGGACGAGAAAAATTTGAAGCGAAGTTAGACGAAATGTTCAACAGCGAAAGCAAAACTACTGGTAGAGAACAAGTCGATGTTACGGGTTTAATCGGACAATATGCTCACGGAAACGAACCAAGTCACCACATGACGTATTTGTACAATTACGTGGGAAAACCAGAAAAAACAAATGCAAAAGTCAAGTATATTTTAGATAATTTTTACACCAACACGCCAGACGGCTTAATTGGAAACGAAGATTGTGGTCAAATGAGTGCTTGGTATGTGTTGAGTTCAATGGGAATTTATTCGGTTACACCTGGTATTGGAGGATTTTGGTCGCCAGGACATCCATATTTTGATAAAATAGTTGTTTCTGAAGGTAATAAGAAACGAATAATTGATAAGACTTTTCCAACTTTTCCTAATACTTTAGTAGATTTTGGATTTGAAAAAGAAGGAGATGAATTATTCGAATTAGATTATTATCCTTTAAGCTATTATGAAATAATTACAGTTCCTGTAATTCAAGCGGAAAGCAAAGCGTTTAAAGACAATTTGAAAATCGAATTGAAATCTCAAAATTCAAATGATGTGATTTTTTACTCTACAAATGATGCAACTTCAAAATTAGATGATAGAATATTTATTAAATATACTAAACCATTTTCAATTGATTTAACTACGGATGTCTTTGCTTATGTTGAAAATAATGGACAAAAAAGCAATACCATTTCTGCAACCTTCTTCAAGAAACCAAACAATTACAGCATCAATATTAAATCGGTTTACAATCCGCAGTATCACGCCGGTGGTCCAGAAGGTTTGTTAGATGGTGTTTTAGGAACGGAGAACTGGAGAAAAGGCGATTGGCAAGGCTACCAAAGTCAGGATTTTGAAGCGGTTGTGGATTTAAAAGAAGTAAAAAGTGTTAGTGAAATTTCAGCACGATTTTTACAAGACCAACGTTCTTGGATTTTAATGCCAACGAAAGTCGATTATTATATTTCGGATGATAATGTAAATTTTATGTTTTTCGGTTCGGTAAACAATACCTTAGATCCAAAATTAGAGGAAAATACGATTTTGAATTTCACTTCTAATGAAATCAAAGGCAAAAAAGCTCGTTACGTAAAAGTAATCGCTAAAAACTTCGGAAAACTACCGGAATGGCATCAAGGTGCTGGCGGTGATGCCTTTATTTTTATAGATGAAATTACTATCAAGTAAAAGCCAAAAATTAACCGCAGATTCGCAGATTAACTAGGTTAAATCTGCGAATCTGCGGTTTAATATTGTGTTCAAATATTTAATCCTTATCAGGAAACACCAAAGAAGCGATTACAGACAATATTAAAGCTCCGCCTACAACAGACAAAGATAAACTCGTTGGAACGTGATAAAACGGCGCTATAATCATTTTAGTTCCGATAAAAGCCAAAATAAATCCTAATCCATATTTCAATTTACTGAACATGTACATAAAGTTCGCCAAAAGGAAATACAACGAACGCAATCCTAAAATTGCAAAAATATTCGACGTATACAAAATAAAAGGATCATCTGGAGCAATAGCAAAAATCGCTGGAATACTGTCAATCGCAAATAATAAGTCGGTAAATTCTACAATTGCGACTACCACAAACAAAGGAGTTGCTACTTTAAGTCCGTTTTCAATCGTGAAGAATTTATCGCCATCGTATTGATGGGTTACATTGAAAAATTTATATACAAATCGAGCACCTGGACTTTTTGTAAAATCTTTACTTCCTTCATCTTCTTCTTGACTCAGTGCCGATTTAATTCCGGCAACAATCAAAATAATTCCGAAAAGAGTTAACAAGTAATTGATTTTAACCATGTATCCAAAAAGCTCCATTTCAGGCAAATAGGTGTAGTTCAATAGCCAAACGCCCGCAAAAATGAATATTGCTCTAAAAACCAAAGCCCCAATCACACCCCAAAATAACACTTTGTGTTGGGCTTCTTTAGCAACGTTGAAATAGCCAAAAACTAAAATAAATACAAATAAATTATCAACCGAAAGTGCTTTTTCAATCCAATACGCACCTTGAAATTGCATGAATTTTTCGGCTCCCATGTAATGATAAATAATACCACTAAATCCCATTGCTAAAGAAATCCAAATCACCGACCAAATAGCCGCCTCACGATTGGAAATCACGTGTCCTTTTTTGTTTAAAACACCTAAGTCTAATACCAACATGGCAATGATGGTAATCGTAAAAGCCGTAATAATTCCTGGGTGATCGATTAAATGATCAATTGCACCTGTTTTTAATGAGAATAGCATGGATTTAATTTAGTTTTTCTGTTAAGGCTTTAAAAACGGTTTTTGCGTCTTTGTTTTCGTATAAAATTTTGTAAACCGCATCAATAATTGGAGTATCAGCCCCGTATTCTTGGTTTAGTTTGTAAGCACTTTTTACCGCATAATAACCTTCCGCTACCATACTCATTTCCATTTGTGCTGATTTTACGGTGTAGCCTTTTCCTATCATGTTTCCAAACATTCTGTTTCGAGAAAATACGGAATATCCTGTTACTAACAAGTCGCCTAGATAAGCCGAATTGTTAATGTTTCGTTTCATGCGATGTACTTTACGAATGAATTTCTTCATTTCGCGAATACCGTTACTCATCAAAACCGCTTGAAAGTTATCGCCATAACCTAAGCCATGTGCAATTCCGGCCGCAATGGCGTAAATATTTTTTAAAACGGCTGCATATTCAGTTCCAATGATATCATCTGAAGTTTTGGCTTTGATGTAATGCGAACTCAAATTTTTAGCTACGAATTTGGCTTTTTTCTTATCACTACAGGCAATCGTTAAGTAGGATAAACGTTCCATTGCCACTTCTTCCGCATGGCAAGGTCCTGTTACAACACCTATATTTTCAAATGGAATATCATATTTAGTATGAAAATGTTCACCAACAATCAAACTCGATTCAGGAACAATTCCTTTGATAGCAGAAAAAATAAATTTATTTTTCAAACTTTCTGTTAAGTTCTCCAATTCTTTACTTAAAAAAGCGGATGGAATTACAAAAATCAGATAATCTGCATAGGCAACTGCTTCGTTGATATCGTTTGTAAGTTTCAATTTATTAGTGTCAAACGCAACCGAACTCAAATAGTTTGGGTTGTGTTTTTGATGTTTTAAATGCTCAATAGCATAAGTGCTTCGCATGTACCAAGCAATTTCGTCTTGATTTTCACAAAGCATTTTCGCAATTGCGGTAGCCCAACTTCCCCCTCCTATGACTGCAAATTTTGGCTTATTTTCCATTTTCCGATTTAATTTAGAACATCAAAAATAGGCATTTAAAAAGGATTTACAAAAAACGTTTGCGAAACTCTTTTTTATAATGGATTTAAACACGAATTCCACGAATTAACACCAATTTTCTTTGCTTTTTTGAGGTTCAATTTTTTAGTAAAGCTTTCTAAACTTTGCTAAAAACTTCTAAATTTTGCATTAAAAATTATTCGTGTTAATTCGTGAAATTCGTGTTTTAATTTTTAATAACTCATTTCTACAATAGCTCTTACTTTTTCCAAAGTAATATTCTGTTTTTCACCCATGGCTTTCCAACCTCTTTCTTCGAAACGATTTACAATGAAATCAGCTGTGTTTTCGATGTTTTCAGCGTTTTCCGAAATTTTGGTTTTCATGCCCATTTTGTGGAAGAACTCAACCGTTTTTTCAATTGCTTTTTCTGCAATTTCTTCAGTTGAATTGCCTTGAATTTTCCAAACGCGTTGTCCGTATTGTGCTAATTTTTCTTTTTTCGTGTCGAACATCACGCGGTATAAATTTGGACCAATGATAGCTAATGTTCTCGCATGATCAATTTCGTATAAAGCCGTTAATTCATGGCCAATCATGTGCGTTGCCCAATCGGAAGGAACTCCTTTTTGAATTAAGCCATTCAATGCCATGGTGGCACTCCAAACAAAGTTGGAAGCTAATTTATAATCATTTGGATTTTCTACTACATCTGGACCAATTTCAATTAGCGTTTGTAAAATACTTTCTGAAATTCGGTCTTGCAATAAAGCATCGTGAGTATAGGTTAAATATTGTTCCATTACGTGTGTGAAAGCATCCACAACACCGTTTTGTAATTGTCTTTTTGGTAAAGAAGTAATTACCGTTGGATCAACAATGGAGAAAACCGGAAATAAAGCGCTTCCGCCTAAGGTTAGTTTTTCTTGTGTAGCTTCAATCGTAACCACAGCGCCTGAATTCATTTCCGAACCGGTTGCTGGTAACGTTAAAACGGTTCCAAAAGGAATCACTTTAGCAACATCTTTGAATAAAATACGTTTTTTCAAAATATCCGCTTCATCGCCTTCAAAATTAACGGCAGCCGAAATAAATTTCACACCATCAATCACGCTTCCACCACCAACAGCTAAGATGAAACCAATTTTTTCAGCACGAATAATCTCAACCGCTTTCATCAAAGTTTCAAAACGAGGATTCGGTTCAATGCCACCAAATTCCACAATATCGTGATTCGGCAAAGCCGCTTTTACTTGGTCATAAACACCATTTTTGAAGATACTTCCACCTCCATAAGCTAGCAGAATCTTTGTGTTTGTTGGAACTAAATCAGTTAGTTTAGCAATTTGTCCTTTTCCAAAGACATAATTTACCGGATTGTATAATTCGAAGTTTAGCATAACATTTTATTTTTTAAGAATACAAAGTTACGCAATGGGATTGGTAACGAATGGTAAAGGAATGTTAAGGCTTTAAAAATTTAGCAATTTCAGTGTGGTTGTTTGTAATGTAAGTTATCAAATATTGATGATCCTCATTTTCAAAAAAGACATACCAAGTTGTTCTTGAATTGCTATTATAGAAGATGAATTTTGAACCCAATGAATAAAGAGGTAAAGGCGTATTTTTGTATGGAAAATTCGAAATGTTTTCTTCAATAAAATCAATGATTTTATCTTTATAATCAATGGCATTTTCTAGATATGAAAAGTAATTTTCCTTGTAAAGGATATAAATTAATTCGTTTAAAAAATGTTCTACTTCGGGTTTGAAGAAAACTTTTACTTCTGCCATTCTAAACTTTTAAGAAAAGAAGTTGTTCGTTTTTTTAATTCTTCAGCTGTAATGGCAGTTTCTAATTCCTTTTTGAAATTAAATGTTTTGTGTTGTTTTCTAAAATTATCCAATTGATTAATTGTGGTTTCATCTTCTACAGAAGATAACCATTTTAATAATTCCGATCTTTTAGATACAACACTCATGTTTTCAATTGCTTATTCAAAAATACAAAATTTTTCAAGAAATAGATTTGTTAGTTTCAAATTTCTTATTGAAGTAATTCAAATTTTTTAAAATATCATCTTTATCACTTTGAAAACTAAACAAACTATAAACTTTTTTACCTTTTGATTTTGAAAAAATTATCAATTCATAGTAAGTAATATGTCTCGAGGGCTTTACTAAAGCGCCAAAATCATAAATATCATCCCATTCATATTTAATATTCTCGATTTCAAAGCCTGTTAAATTAATTTTTATCAACTTACTTTTTCTGAATTTCAAATAAACAAGATTTGCAATCATTCCAATTCCTGAAAAGATTAAAATTGGAATAAAATTATCACTGTCTTTAAATCTAAAACATATTAAAACAATTGCTAATCCAATTATTATTAATGTTCCATTATTTGATTTTTTTGTATCAAAAATAATTTCTTCTTTTTCAGTTGTTGAAACACCAAATTCAGTTGAACGCAAAAAGTAATCTTTATTGAAAAGTTTGTCCTTTATTGAGTTACCTTTCTTGGGTAAATTTTCGATTTGTTTTTCAAAATCAGTATTCATATTCTATTTAAGTTTACTTCTTATAAAACAAATTATGTTCCACATATTCCCAAACTTTATTCGGTAACATTGGCACTACATTTTTACCGTTTTTAATGCTTTCGCGAATGAAAGTAGAAGACAATTCAATCACAGGTGCACCAACTCTGTGAATTTTTTCATGATTGATAAATTGCTCATCAATTTCACCTGAATTTAGTCGCGGATAGACATAAATATCATGGTTTTGCAAAATGACTTCATAATTTTTCCACTTGTGTAGCGAGTTCAAATTGTCTTCGCCCATGATTAACGAAAATTCATGTTTCGGAAATTTTTCTTGTAAATGCGCTAAGGTATTTACGGTATAATTCGGCTGTGGTAGTTTGAATTCGATATCCGAAGGCTGGATTTTCGGGAAATCTTCTGTTGCCAAATGCACCATGTGCAAACGATGATAATCATCTAACAACGAACTTTTCTGTTTGTGTGGATTATGAGGTGTAACCACCATCCAAATTTGATCCAAATCAGAATGCTCCGCCATATGATTGGCAATGATCAAATGCCCAATATGAATGGGATTAAACGTTCCAAAATACAGACCTATTTTCATTTTTTGTTTCACAGAGTTTCACGAAGTTTTTCACAGAGTTTCACGAAGTTTTTTGTGCTACTTGGTGCATAACTTAGTGAGACTTTGTGCTATACTTTTATTTACTAATAAAATCCTTTACCAATTGATACGCTTCTTCTTTTGCCACATCTAAATCATAATTTTTGATGATGGTGTCAAATTGTGGTGCAGTTGCTAATTCTACAGACGCTTTTGCGATACGCATATTGATTTTGTCTTCGCTTTCTGTGGAACGTTGTTTTAAGCGGCGTTTTAATTCGTCAACGCTTGGTGGTTTTACAAAAACAGCTAAGGTTTCGTTCGGAAATTTGCTTTTAATACGCAATCCGCCCGCTACATCAATGTCAAAAATCACGTGTTTTCCTAAAGCCCAGATGCGTTCTACTTCGGTTTTTAAAGTGCCGTAGAAATTATCAGTATAGACTTCTTCCCATTCTACGAAATCTTCTGCTTTAATGTGCTTTTTGAATTCATCCCATGAGATGAAATAATAATCTTTTCCATCTACTTCTTCGCCACGAGGCGCACGAGTAGTACACGAAATCGAAAATTCTAAATTCAAATCGGGTTGGGCTAATAAATGTCGTACTATAGTGGTTTTTCCTGAACCTGATGGCGCAGAGAATACTAATAATTTTCCTTTGGTCATTGTGTTGTGTTATTTTCTAGTGATAAGTAATTAGTGATAAGTGAAAAGCTTATTTAAGTGATTTAGAAAAGGCATTTATCATTTTAGATTCTTCTATAATAAGTTCTAAAATTTCATTATACAATTCAAAATTAACAATAAAACCTAATTCTTTTGCTATGATTAATTGAGTTTCTAGTTCGCATAGAGAACCTCTTGAGATATCTATAAAATGGCTAAAAGATTTGTCGGTGTTTCTTCCATAACCTTCTGCTATGTTAGAAGGAATTGAAACGGAAGCTCTTTTAATTTGACTTGTTAGAGCGTATAATTCTTCCGTTGGAAATGCTTTGGTTAATTGATAAACTTTTACTACCAGAACTATTCCTTTTTTCCAAATTAATAAATCTTTATATGAACTTATACTACTCATTTTTTGGCTTTTTACTATTCACTTGTCACTTTTCACTAAAATTAAAGAACATTCAAAACTTGCTCCTTAATCTTTTCCAATTCATCTTTCATCATCACCACCAATTTTTGCATTTCGGTATGATTCGATTTTGAACCCATGGTGTTGATTTCTCTTCCCATTTCTTGCGTGATGAAACCTAATTTTCTTCCGTTAGCTTCTGTTCCGTTTAAAGTTTCTAAGAAATAGTTCAAATGGTTGCCCAAACGCACTTTTTCTTCAGTAATGTCGTATTTTTCTAGATAAAAAATCAATTCTTGTTCGAAACGATTTTCATCTACATTGATTTTTAATTCATCTAAAGCAGTACGTAAACGTGTTTTTACGGTTTCAATGCGTTCGGCATCGTAAGAAACGGCTTCGTTCATTAAATTGTTGATGTTTGCGATGCGCAATTGGAATTCTTTTTCCAGTGAAGCGCCTTCGTCTTTCCTAAAATTAGCAATATTTTCCAATGCTTCATCAATCACGGTTTGGATTTGTTTCCATTCGTTTTCATCGATTTCGTCGCGCTCTGTTTTTAATGCATCAGGCATACGAACCGCCATTTTCATTAATTCTGTTTCATCTGCAGTTGGAATTACAGCTTTCATTTGGTTAATGTACCCTTTAACAATCGGGACATTGATTTTAGAAGTCGTTTCTTCGCCAGTTACTTCTACATATAATGAAAAATCAACCTTTCCACGCTCTAAACGTTGCGAAATTTGATTGCGTAAACCCAATTCCATTTCACGAAAAACCGATGGCATTCGCGTATTTAAGTCTAAACCTTTACTGTTTAGCGATTTGATTTCTACGGTAATTTTTTTGGTTGGTAATTGCAAAGATGCTTTCCCAAAACCCGTCATGGAGTGTATCATACGTTATAAAAATGTCTTCAAAGATAAGAAAAAGTGTTCAGTGTTCAGTTTTTAGTGTTCAGTATTGGAATTCTAATTAGGAAGTAGATTTCTTTTGGGTAACCAAATAAACTCCGACAAATATCAATACAGCCGAAATTAATTTCACTAAACTTAAATCGTCTTTTCCTAAACTAACGGCGAAAATAGTAGCGAAAAGGGGTTGTAAATAGATGAAAACCGCAACGGTTGTAGGTTTTAGTTCTCGCATGGAAACTAAATTCAGCAAATAGGTTAAGAAAGTCGAAAATACGACTACAAAACCAATTTTCCAGCTGATATCTGTTGGCAAATTAGCGAAATCTATAGCTTGAAATTCGCCCCAACCAAAAGGCAACACCATCAAAAAACCAAACGTATAAATCCATTTCACGAAGGTGAAGGCGTTGTATTTATCCATTAATTTTTTCACGATGATGAGGTAAAATCCGTAGGAAACGGCATTTACAAAAACCAATAAATTTCCTAAAGATGCGTTTGTTGCGTTTACCAATGATTTTCCGTAAAGAATCAACGTTATCGTTCCGGCTAATCCTAAAATGATTCCTAAAACTTTTCGGTTTTCCATTCGTTCTTTCATGATGAAAGCGGATAAAACTAGGACAATCATAGGTGTGGTAACCATTAAAACGGCTCCCATAATGGGCGAGGTGTAGCTCAATCCTTTGAAAAAAGTCAGCATATTAAAAGCAACTCCGAAGAACGCTGCCGCAATAATTCGAGGAAAATCTTCTTTAGCGATTTTTTCTTTGGGTCCAAAAAAGGAAATCAACCAAAATAACAAAACCGAACCACCAACACGCATTACGATAAACCCGAAAGCATCGACATATTTTGGCATAACATCTTTAGCAATCGTAAAAGTTACGCCGTAAATAATGGAAACTAAGGTAGCGGCAACTAGTGCCCAACTTCTTTTTGACATTAGCTTAAAACAGTAATTACTTCGTGAATGTTTTTTGGACTATTTCCAATGTAAATCTTCCCATCGATAATAAAAACTGGGCGACTTAAAAACGTGTAATGTTCTAAAAGATATTTTTTGAAATCGGCTTCCGTTAGATTTTTATCTTTTAAACCTAATGATTTATACAATTGTGCTTTTTTACTGAAAAGCGCTTCGTAACTTCCCGAAAGTTGGTACATTTCTTCTAAATCGCTTTCCGAAATTGGATTTTGACGAATATCGATAAACGTCAATTTATCAGAATTGGGTAACGATTTGATGATTTTTCGACACGTATCACACGAAGCCAAATAGTATATTTTGTTCATTTTGATGTTTTTCAATTTCTGATGCAAAAATACAGCCTTTTGAATTCTAAAAATCAGTAATTTTATAAAAAAATTAGACATGGACGCAACTTTTAGAATTTGGGAAACCAGCCGCGGATTATACAAGAATTTCTTAGATAATTATTCGTTGGAACAATTGAATACAATTCCAGCAGGAATGAGCAATAATTTGATTTGGAATTTGGGACACGTAGTTGTTTCCCAACAGAAATTGGTTTACGCTTTATCAGGTTTGCCAATGCATATTTCGGATTCGCTTTTTGAGAAATATCAAAATGGTTCGCGTCCAGATGGGAAAACTACGCAAGCTGAAGTTGATGAAATCAAGAAATTACTATTAGAAATGGTTGAAAAAACGAAAGCTGATTTTAAAGCTGGAATTTTCAAAGAATTTCATCCGTATCAAACCAAAACGGGATTTCATTTAGGAACTTGGAAAGAAGCGATGGAATTTAACAATTATCACGAAGGAATTCATTTAGGAATTATGATGTCGATTAAAAAGCATATTTAGTGAATTGTTAACGATTCGAAAAGCAGCATCAAACAACTTTTATTTACCTTTGTAAAAATTTTTAAAAAATGAAATTCAATACAAAAACGATACATGGTGGGCAACATCATGAAAAAGTAACGGGAGCAGTAATGCCTCCGGTATTTCAAACTTCTACTTATGTTCAATCAAGTCCTGGGAAACCAGTTGGTGATTATGAATACAGTAGAGCAGCAAATCCAACAAGAACGGCTTTAGAAGACGCTTTGGCAAGTATCGAAAACGGAGCAAGAGGTTTAGCTTTTTCTTCCGGATTAGCAGCAACCGATTGTTTGTTACGTATGTTTAAAGCTGGTGACGAAATCATCGCTATGGACGATTTATACGGCGGAACGTACCGTTTATTCACAAGATTATATAAAGATAGTGGTATCAAATTTCATTTTGTGGATATGAATGATTTGGAGAAATTCCAATCGTTAATCAATGAAAACACGAAATTGGTTTGGGTGGAAACACCAACAAATCCTTTAATGAAATTAGCGGATATTGCTGCGATTGCTCAAATCACAAAAAAGCACAATATTTTATTTGCTGTTGATAATACCTTCGCTACACCATATTTACAAAAACCATTAGATTTAGGTGCGGATATTGTAATGCATTCGGCAACAAAATATTTAGGAGGTCATTCCGATGTAATTGCAGGAGCTTTGATTATTAAAGATAAAGCATTAGGTGAAGAATTACATTTCAAACAATTCGCAACAGGGGCAACATTAGGACCAATGGATTCCTTCTTGGTTTTAAGAGGAATCAAAACGTTGCATCTACGTGTACAACGTCATTGTGAAAACGGTGAAAAAGTTGCGGAATATTTGAACAATCATCCTTTAGTGGAAAGAGTGTATTATCCAGGACTAGCTTCACATCCATTTCATGAAATTGCTAAAAAGCAAATGAGCGGTTTTGGAGGAATGGTAACCTTTACTTTCAAATCAGGTAAAAAAGAAGATGCGATCAAGTTCTTAGAAAACCTAAAAGTATTCACTTTAGCAGAATCGTTAGGTGGAGTGGAATCGTTAGCGAATCATCCAGCATTAATGACGCACGCTTCTATCCCAGAGGATAAGAGAAAAGAAGTAGGTATTTCAGATGACTTAGTTCGCTTGAGCGTAGGAATTGAGGATATCGAAGATTTATTAGTAGATTTAGAACAAGCTTTTAAATAATAAAAACAATAAAAAATAAAAAACCGATTCAATTTTTGAATCGGTTTTTTTAATGTTGTAGTATTTATTAATCTAAATAATAAATGTATCCGAAATGAAACCATAAGTTCCAATCGTTAGCTTTGTTTTCAGTATACACTTTTGGGTCTGGATTTAAACCATCAACCCAGTCAGAAAAATAGTATTGCCATCTAAGTTCAACAAATAAATCTGAAAGTTCAGTTAATTTATATCGTGTACCAACACTTGAAACCACAGACCACGTACTTCCACCTTCAGAAGAAGTTGCGCCATAGTATTTTACAGGTGTTGATATTGGGGTTTCAAGAGGCCCTAGTTCAGAGTAAGTTCCGTTTTAAAAAAAAGAATAATGAGCTCCGAGTCCTATGAATGGGGCCCAAGATCCATTTGAAGCTGTAAATTCTCTAATACTTAGTGGGTAATATTCTAGTTGCATACCAACATCAGTAACTTTAGCCTCACCTTTCATGGCTCTTAATTGAGCTGCTATGATAGAATTTCTTTCAACCCATTTTCCAAAGTGTTGTAATTGAGTACTGTTGTATGATAATTCAGAACGAACCTTAAAGTGGTCATTAAAATATGTTTCAGGCGTGTAACAATTACATTCTGCACGATAGGCAAAATTCATGTAGTGGACTAAACCTACACCAAAACCAGTATTTCCAGCGTTAGTTTCAAAATCATGTCTTACTCCAAAATCGGATTGCATAGCCACGCCGCCAATAAATGCACCAACTTCGTGGGAGAAACCAAATTGCGCCATCATTGGAAAATTAACTCCTAAAAGCATTATTAGTAGGGTTTTAATTTTTTTAGTCATTGGTAAAAAATTTCCATTATCGGACAAATATATAAAAACAAACTGCACTTCGAAAAAAAAGAATGTTTTTTCTTTCTAGTAAAGCTTTTAGTTAAAAAAGCGAATTATCATAATCATAATTTTATATTAAAAATTCACTAAGTAATTTTTAAAATGTATATTTGTCGACTTAAATTTTGCGAATTTCATAATTTAAGAAAAAGTCTTAATTTAATAGATATGTTTATCTAAAGTTTTATAGTATAATGGAACAAAAAATCAATGATTTTATGGCGCTTGTTGAGGCCAAAAATCCAAACGAACCAGAATTTTTACAAGCAGTTAGAGAATTTGCAGAAACTGTAATGCCTTTTATTGCAAATGACAAAAAGTATGATGGCAAAAATGTACTTTTAAGAATGGCTGAGCCAGAGCGTTCAGTGATTTTTAGAGTGCCTTGGGTTGATGATAAAGGTGAAATTCAAGTTAATAGAGGTTTTCGTATTCAAATGAATTCTGCTATTGGACCTTATAAAGGTGGAATTCGTTTTCATCCTACGGTAAATTTATCGGTACTTAAATTTTTAGCTTTTGAACAAGTTTTCAAGAATAGTTTAACAACGCTTCCAATGGGTGGAGGTAAAGGGGGTTCAGATTTTGACCCACAAGGAAAATCAGATGCTGAAATTATGCGTTTTTGCCAATCATTTATGACAGAATTATGTCGTCATATTGGACCTGATTTAGACGTTCCTGCTGGTGATATTGGTGTTGGAGCAAGAGAAATTGGATACATGTTTGGTCAATACAAAAGAATTAGAAATGAATTTACTGGGGTTTTAACTGGAAAAGGTTTAGCTTACGGAGGATCATTAATTCGACCAGAAGCAACAGGTTATGGAGTTGTTTATTTCACACAACAAATGTTGAAAACTAGAGGAGAATCTATTGAAGGAAAAACAGTTGCCATCTCAGGTTTTGGAAATGTAGCATGGGGTGTGGCGTTAAAGGTAAATGAATTAGGAGGTAAATTGTTAACAATTTCTGGTCCTGATGGTTACATATATGATGCTGATGGAATTTCTGGAGAGAAAATCGATTTCATGTTAGAAATGAGAGCAAGTGGTGATAACAGAGCTGAGGCTTATGCAGAAAAATTCCCTTCAGCTGTTTTTCACAAAGGAAAAAGTCCATGGGAAGCTAAAGTAGATGTTGCAATTCCTTGTGCTACACAAAATGAATTAAACGAAGAAGATGCTAAAAAATTAATTGCTAATGGAGTAATGTGTGTTACTGAAGCGGCTAATATGCCTTGTACTTTAGAAGCTATCAAACAATTCTTAGATGCAAAAGTGTTGTTTGCTCCCGGAAAAGCAGCAAATGCTGGTGGGGTTGCAGCTTCTGGTTTAGAGATGACACAAAACTCTATTCGTTTAAATTGGACTAGTGAAGAAGTAGATGCTCGTTTAAAAGACATCATGACAGGAATTCATGGTCAGTGTAAAAAATATGGTACTGAAGCAGATGGTTATGTGAACTATGTTAAAGGAGCCAATATTGCTGGTTTCGTTAAAGTAGCAGATGCTATGTTAGCTCAAGGAGTAGTTTAAAAATATTTTTTAAAATATAAAAAGCTCTTTTAGGAAACTAAAAGAGCTTTTTTCTTTTCAAATTTATATTAAAATTAAAATTAATTACGTTTGTAGTATATTTGTATTAAATACTTTCAATGAAAAAAGCTATTGTTTTATTCTTTATTTCTCAATTATTTTTTGCGCAACAAAATAATCAGTTGTGGAAAGGTTATTTTTCCTATAATGAAATAGTTGATGTTGAGGCGGCTTCAAATTCGGTGTTTGCAGCAACTCAAAATGCAGTTTTCTCAAAAGCAACTACATCTAGCGATTTAAAAATTTTTAATTCAATTAATGGTTTTAAGCCTGAATCTATCACTACAATTCATCATTCACAATCTACCAACAAAACTTTTGCTGGAAACACAAATGGACTACTATTAGTAATTAATTCAGATGGTTC
>NZ_DITB01000053.1 GCF_002422095.1 Flavobacterium sp. UBA6195 | reverse complement strand
GATATTTATTGGGCAAGAGCACAAATAACAGAACGTATTAAAGAAGCAGAAAATACCATACCAAAAGGTGTTGGAACTCCTGAAATGTCTCCAGTAAGTACAGGTTTAGGCGAAATATACCAATATGTAGTATTTCCCAAAAAAGGGTACGAAGAAAAATACAACGCTACTGATTTAAGAACCATTCAAGATTGGATAATAAAGCCCCAATTAATCGGTACAAAAGGTGTAGCTGAAGTAAATACTTTAGGTGGAAACCTAAAACAATATGAAATAGCTGTTGTTCCAGACAAGCTAAGAAGTATGAATACAACCATCACTGAAATATTTGAAGCATTAGAAAATAATAATGAAAATACAGGTGGTGCATACATAGATAAAAAACCTTATGCTTATTTTATTAGAGGTGTCGGAATGGTCAGTAGCATCGACGATATAAATAAAATAGTGGTTAAAAATCAAAACGGAATTCCTATTCTTATTCGTGATGTTGCAAAGGTTCAAATAGGTAGCAGTATTCGTTATGGTGCAGTTACAAAAGATGGAAAAGGCGAAGAAGTGTCAGGAATGGTAATGATGCTTAAAGGTGAGAACAGTGGTGAAGTAGTTAAGGTGGTTAAAGACAAAATGGAACAAATCAAAAAATCACTTCCCGAAGGTGTAGAAATTGAGGCGTTTATGGACAGAACCGTTTTAGTAAACAAAGCTATAAGTACAGTTCAAACTAATTTAATTGAAGGAGCATTAATAGTTATTTTCATTTTAGTATTACTACTTGGTAATTGGAGGGCAGGTTTAGTGGTTGCTTCGGTTATTCCATTGGCATTATTATTTGCCATTTCTATGATGAAACTTTTTGGAGTTAGTGGTAATTTAATGAGTTTAGGTGCTATCGATTTTGGGCTAATTGTAGATGGTGCGGTTATCATTGTAGAAGCTATAATACATCGACTCCAAGTTAGTAATAAAGGCAAACTCACCACTCAAGAAATGAATGACGAAGTATATCAAGCATCATCAAAAATTAGAAGTAGTGCGGCTTTTGGAGAAATAATAATCTTAATTGTTTATCTTCCTATCTTAGCTTTAGTAGGTATCGAAGGAAAAATGTTTGGTCCAATGGCACAAACGGTTTCTTTTGCCATATTAGGAGCATTTATATTGTCTTTAACGTACGTCCCTATGATGTCGGCTTTGGCATTAAAAAAACAAACAGGACATAAAAAGAATTTTAGCGATAAAATTATTGATGCTATCTATAATTTTTACACTCCAATTTTAGAAAAAGCACTACAAGTTAAAGCAGCAATTATTGCGGTTGCCATTGGTTTATTTGTTGCAAGTTTATTTGTTTTCAATTCGTTGGGTGGTGAATTCATTCCTACATTAGATGAAGGTGATATTGCAACGCATTTAATCATTGCATCAGGTAGTTCATTATCTCAAGAAGTGGAAGCAACCACGCAAGCAGAAAAAATATTAAGAGATAAGTTTCCCGAAGTAAAAATGATTGTAACCAAAATTGGTTCGGCTGAAATTCCTACTGATCCAATGCCTATTGAAGCAGGAGATATGATTATTCTCTTGAAGGATAAAAGCGAATGGACTTCCGCAGAAACAAAAGAGGAACTAATGGAAAAAATGGAACATGCTTTGTCAGATATTCCAGGTGCGTTTACTGAGTTTTCCCAACCTATTCAAATGCGTTTTAATGAGTTAATGACAGGTGTAAGAAGTGATGTTGCCGTTAAAATTTTTGGTGACGATATTGATATGTTAGTTAGCAAAGGTGAAGAAGTAGTGCAGTTAATTAATGGTATTGAAGGTGTTTCAGATGCTAAAGCAGAACGTGTAGCAGGTTTACCACAAATAACAATTAGATACAATAAAGATAAATTAGCATTATATGGTTTAAAAATTGGCGACTTAAATAAAGTTGTTCGTATGGGTTTTGCAGGAGAAACAGCAGGAGTTGTATATGAAGGCGAAAAACGTTTCGATTTAGTTGTACGATTAGATAATGATAGTCGAAAAGATATTGAAAATCTAAAAGCTCTATTTGTAACCTTACCATCAGGTAGTCAAATACCTTTAGAACAAATTGCAGATGTAAAATATGAAGATGGACCAATGCAAATTTCTCGTGAAAACGGAAAACGTAGAATTGTTGTAGGTTTCAATGTTCGTGGTGCTGATGTAAAAACAGTAGTAGAAACCATTCAAGCTAAATTAGACGATAAACTAAAATTACCAGAAGGATATTATACTACTTATGGCGGACAATTTGAAAATCTTATCGAAGCAAACAAACGACTTTCTGTTGCTGTTCCTATTGCTTTAGGATTAATTTTAGTATTACTTTATTTTACATTTAATTCAATCAAACAATCTTTATTAATATTTACAGCTATTCCATTATCTGCCATTGGTGGTATTGTGGCGTTATGGTTACGCGATATGCCGTTTAGTATTTCAGCAGGTGTCGGATTTATTGCTCTTTTTGGTGTAGCGGTATTAAACGGAATTGTTTTAATTGGTTATTTTAATGAACTTAAAAAACAAGGTATGGATAATGTATATGACAGAATAAAGGAAGGAACTAAAGTAAGATTAAGACCTGTAATATTAACTGCTGCAGTAGCTTCTCTTGGATTTCTCCCAATGGCTATAAGTAGTAGTGCAGGAGCAGAGGTTCAAAAACCATTAGCAACTGTTGTAATTGGCGGATTAATAACGGCTACTTTATTGACATTAATAGTTTTACCAATTCTGTATTTATACTTTGAAAAAGGCATAAAAATTAAAAGAAAAACTATGAATAATTCGGCTTTAGTAATTGCTTTTTTACTAGGTTCATTTACTGTTACCGCACAAGAAACTCAGAAACTTGATGTAAAACAAGCACTTGAAATTGGATTAAAAAACAATCAAAATATTCAAGCTTCAGAATTAGAAGTAAAAATGCAAACGCAAATGCAAAAAACAGCATTTGAACTTCCTAAAACGGAATTGTTAGGTACTTTTGGGCAAATAAATTCGCAAGCTCAAGATAAAAATTTTAATATCAGTCAAAGTTTTAATCCTTTTCAAATAAGTGCAAAAAGAAACTTGCTTAAAGAATATAGTAATGCTAGTGCAACTAAATTAGGTGTTTCAAAACAAGAAGTAACCTATTCAATTAGACAATCTTGGAATACCTTATTGTATTATGAAAAAGAAAATGACGTTTTAGAAAAGCAAAATGTGGTAATGCAAAAATTTGTAAAGTCAGCTAATTTAAAGTTTCAAACTGGTGAAACAAATGCTTTAGAAAAAACAATTGCATCGGCTAAACAGCAAGAATTAGAACAAAAAATCAAGCAAAATAAAGCACAAATTGCAATTGAAAAATCAAAGCTAAAAGTAATTTTAGATCTAAAAACTGATTTTATAGCAATAGACACTTCATTTGTGCCATATCCAGCTATGGCAAAAGTTGATAGTTCAATGGTAAAACAAAATCCAATAGTTCAATTAGCAAATCAACAAGTTCAAATAGCGCAAGCAATACATAAAGTCGAAAAATCTGCATTAAGTCCAGATTTTTCAGTTGGTTATTTTTTGCAATCTATTACAGGTAATCAAGATGTAAACGGAACATCAACCTATTATAATAATTCTCCTCAATTTCAAGGATTTACAGTTGGTATTGCAGTCCCTCTATTTGCAGGGAGTAATATAGCAAAAGCGAAAGCCGCAAAAACAAATATTGAACGAGAACAGAAAAATGCAGATTATATAAATCAGCAATTCAAAAGTCATTTAGAACAACAATCAGAACAATTAACCACTTATGGTTCATTAATTGAGTATTATAAAAACACAGCAATGCCAAATGCTAACTTAATCATCAAAAATGCAACAAAAGGGTATCAAAACGGCGATATTTCTTATGTGGAATATGTTCAAAGTATAGAAACAGCAAGTCAAATTCAATTAAATTATTACGAAGCGATTTATAATTATAATCAAACTATAATTACAATTCAATATAGTATCAATCAATAATAAATAATAAAATGAAAAAATCGAATATAATATACGCATCAATAGTAGGAACAATAATTCTTGCTATTATTTTATATTTTTCTTTACGCCATACAGAAGGTGATGGACACGTACATGCAGATGGTGAAACGAATACCGAAGAAAGTCATTCTGAAGAAAAAGAACCAACAACAATTAAAGAAGTGGAATTAAATGAAGCACAGTTTAAAGCATCAAGTATAGAATTAGGTACTTTTTCAGATAAAAATTTAAGCGAAGTAATAAATGTAAATGGTTATACCAAGTTACCTCCACAAAATCAAGCCGATGTTTCAGTTTATACATCAGGAATTGTAAAAACTATTACTATTTCAGAAGGGCAGTATGTAAGTAAAGGTCAAATCATCGCAACAATTGAAAGTCCAGAGTTTACTAAATTACAAGAAGCTTATTTAACTTCAAAGAGCAATTTGGAGTTTTTAAAATTAGAATTTGAAAGACAAAAAACATTAAGCGATGAAGAAGTTAATTCTAAGAAAACATTTCAAAAAACAAAGGCAGAATACGAAATTGAAAGAGCTCGATATAATTCGCTACAAAAACAATTAAATACTTTAAATATTAGTGGTAATGGAAATACTACTGCTACAGTTCCTGTTATTGCTCCAATTTCAGGAAATATTACAGAAATTTATATTAAAATTGGTAGTAATGTTGAAGCTGGTAAACCTTTAATGAATATAGTGGATAATTCTAAATTACACGTAGATTTATTAGTGTATGAAAAAGATTTATTTAAAGTAAAACAAGGACAAAATGTACGTTTTATTCTAACAAATCAAGATAATACTGAAATTAATGGTAAAATATTTAGTGTTGGTAAATCATTTGAAAACGAAACAAAGTCAGTTGCTGTACACGCAGATATTTCAAACAATCAACAAAAATTAATACCAGGAATGTATGTAAATGCACTTATAGATGCAGGAGCAAATACAGTTAAAGCTTTACCTTCGGAAGCTATTATAAAAGCAGATGGTAAAGAGTTTATTTTTGTTTTAGAAGAAGGTCACAAAGAAGAAGTTGCACATGACGAAAAAGAAGGACATAATCACGAAGATGGAGATAAGCATGAAGAAGCTGAAGGAAAAACATTCCATTTTCAACGTATTGAAGTAAAAACAGGAACTACACAATTAGGATATACGCAAGTAACATTACTTCAAAAAATAGAACCTAATGCAAAAATTGTACTAAAAGGAGCGTATTATGTACAAAGTCATTTACTAAAAAGTGAAGGCGGTGGCGGACACGCACATTAATAATATTCAACAATAATTCATCTAAATAAATAAAATTATCATGAAAAAATCAATTTTAATTTTGGCTTTTACCATTGCAACATTAAGTGTAGTTTCTTGTAATAAAAATGAAAAAACAGAAGTTACAACTGAACACGAAGGTCATAATCACAAAGAAGGCGAAGCTCATAAAGTAGCTTATGAATGTCCAATGGATTGTGAAAAAGGAAAAACATACGATAAAAAAGGAACTTGTCCAGTTTGTAAAATGGACTTAATAGAAGCCAAAGCAGATAATCACGAAGGACACGACCATTCGAAAGAAAATCATGATGGACATAATCATTCAGAAGAAGGTTCTGAGAAAAGCCATGAAGGGCATGACCACTAATTAGCTTAATTATAATGAAACTTAAAACAAATATAGATAAATTAGGTACAATAGGGCTTTTCATAACAGCCCTATTCTCCCCGTGTTGTTTCCCTTTTTATCGAACAAAAAGATTCTAAACTTTAAAAATAGTTGAATTATGTTACAGCTTTTAGATTTTACTGGAGAAAATATTATTGCTACAAGAGCGAATGACTTATTGGGTATTAAAGATTATGAAAAAATTCATCCGTTTATTCATAATATTATAAGCACTGGTAGAAAAGTGCGATGGTATTTTGAAATGGATGATGGCTCTGGTTCAGATTCGACTGGTTTTTGGGAAGACGGTATAATTGAAATTGATTATGGCAATATGAAATTTACTCATTCCGATGATATAGAAACTATTGCAATTGTGGGTGATAAAAAGTGGGAAAAGTGTATGCTTTCAATAATGAAACCATTTACAAAGGCAAATCTGAGATATTTTGAATTATCGGAAAAAGAAAAAGCGAAAGAATGGATTATAAATGAAGTAAAATCGAACGAAATTATAACTAAATAAAAATTAGTTTTCTTCCAAATAATATTTATTAAAAATACAAGTATGCAATACAATTTAGCAATTATAGGTTCTGGACCAGGTGGATATGTAGCCGCAATTAGAGCCGCACAGTTAGGATTAACTGTTGCCATCATCGAAAAATACAGTACTTTAGGCGGAACTTGTCTTAATGTAGGATGTATTCCATCAAAGTCATTACTCGATAGTTCCGAGCATTTTTTTAACGCAACACATACATTTGCCGAACATGGTATAAAAACAGGTGCTTTAGAAGCCGATATTGTACAAATGGTAACTCGCAAAAATGGGGTAATCAGAAAAATTAATGACGGAATTAATTATTTGATGCAAAAAAACAAAATTACAGTTTACAATGGTTTGGGTTCTTTTACAGATAAAAATACCATTAAAATTATAAAAACTGACAATACAGAAGAAAGCATAACTGCCGACAATGTTATTATTGCAACAGGTTCAAAACCAACAATTTTACCTTTCATTCCATTAGATAAAAAACGAATTATTACTTCTACAGAGGCATTAAGTCTAAATGAAATTCCTAAAAATCTAATTGTCATTGGTGCAGGCGTAATTGGAGCAGAAATGGGTTCGGTATTTGCCAGATTAGGGTCAAAAATTTCCTTCGTTGAATTTGCAGATGCTATGATTCCTACAATGGATAAAACGATGGGAAAAGAATTGCAAAAATCGATGAAAAAAGATTTCGCACCTAATTTTTACTTCAGTCATAAAGTTATAAAAGTTGAGAATACAGGTAACGAAGTAATAATAACAGCCGAAATTAACGGACAAACTGTAGAAATAAAAGGCGATTATTGCTTGGTAGCAATAGGCAGAAAGCCTTATACAGAAGGTTTAAACATAGAAATACTCGGGATTACTTTAGACAAAGGAAAAATACCTGTAAACGAAGCAACATTAGAAACTGATGTAAAAGGCATTTATGCAATTGGCGATGTAATTCGTGGAGCAATGCTAGCACACAAAGCATCAGAAGAAGGCGTTTTGGTTGCCGAGATTATTGCAGGTCAAAAACCGCATCTCAACTATAATTTAATACCTAACGTAATCTATACTTGGCCCGAAGTTGCCTCTGTAGGTCAAACCGAAGAGCAATTAAAAGAAAAAGGAATAAATTACAAATTAGGAAATTTTCCTTTTAAAGCGCTAGGTAGAGCCGTAGCCAGTGGAGACGAAGATGGATTAGTAAAAGTATTAGTCGATACAACAACCGATGAAATACTAGGTGTTCATATTATTGGAGCAAGAGCAGCAGATATGATTTCAGAAGCGGTTTCTGCAATGGAATTTAGAGCATCTTCTGAAGATATTATAAGAACCAGTCATGCACATCCAACTTATACTGAAGCATTTCGTGAAGCGTGTATGGCAACAAACAATAAAGCAATTCATATTTAAGATTAAAAATTACTGAAACTTTAAAAATATGGATATAAAAATTGAATTAATTATAGTTTCCAAACTTATTGTTTCCTTCCTTTTAGGAGCATTCATTGGTTTAGACAGAGAAAGACACGGTAGAGATGCTGGAATAAGAACTTATGCGGCCGTTTGCATTGGCGCAACATTGTTTACGGCCATTGCAACACATATAATTAATGATACTGGAGCTGCTTCAAGAATTATTGCAAACATTATCACTGGAGTGGGTTTTCTTGGAGCTGGTATAATATATCGCAATAACAGTTTAGGAACATCGCATGGATTAACAACTGCAGCTACCGTTTGGTGTACATCAGCCGTAGGTGTTGCGGTAGGATTAAATATGTTTATCATAGCAATAGTAGGAGCTTTGGTATTATATTTTTTACTTTCATTACACCATCAAAAATGGTATGCAAAATGGAAACAAAAAATGATTCATAAACATGGAGAAGAAAATGAGAATGATTAATATCAGAAAACTATAATTTGAATAAAATAAATATGTCAACAGAAACAACAACATCAGCAGGTAATAAACACAACAAATCGTTAAAAATTGTTTTTACAATAACATTGATATACTTTATTATTGAAGTAATTGTAGGGTTTATGTCAAATAGTTTGGCCTTACTTTCAGATGCAGCACACATGTTAACAGATGTAGCAGGTCAGGCATTGGCACTTTTTGCAATTTGGATGGCTTCTAAACTTCGAAATAGTAAAAAAACGTATGGTTATTTAAGAACTGAAATATTTTCTGCTTTGATTAATGCAATTGTGCTAATATTTATTTCTGGTTATATTTTGTATGAAGCCTGGCAAAGATTTCAAGATCCACCAAAAGTAGCAGGATTCTCAATGTTAATTGTTGCTTCAATTGGATTGATAATCAATTTAATATCTATGAAAATTCTTAAATCGGGTTCAGAAGAAAGCATAAATATTAAAGGAGCATTCTTAGAAGTTGTAGCTGATATGCTCAGTTCTATTGCGGTTATTATTGCAGGAATTATTATTTTGTCAACAGGATGGCTGTTAATCGACCCAATCATAAGTGCGCTAATTGGTTTATTTATTTTGCCCAGGACATTTGGTTTACTAAAGGAATCAGTTGATATTCTGTTAGAAGGTGTTCCCAAAGATGTAAACTATGATGCAGTAGAAAAATACATTTCAAAAAACCCGGGTGTCGATTCCATTCATGATTTGCATATTTGGTCACTAACCTCTGGTGTAAATGCGTTGAGCGGCCATATTATTATGAAACCGGAAACTACCATCACAGAAATGAATGACATCATTTTTAAAATCAAAAAAGAATTGAATTCCAGTTATAAAATAAGTCATACCACATTAGAAGTCCATATAAATAAAGAAGATTACACATCAAATAGTATCTGATCGTCGCCAAAATTCATTATACGGAAACAATGGCATAAAAATTGCATATATGAATCATAGAAATAACATAAAAAATTTAAAAGATGAACAACAGGCTCAATTGCTGGAAATGTGTATTAATGCTATCTGCTTTAATTGGATTGGTTACAAGTTTTCAGGCATAACATTTCGTAAATAAACAAGTTTAGGTTGTAAATAGTAAATAACTATTTTGCAACCTTTTTTTATATAATTTAATAAAGTATAAAATGATAAATAAAGACCCAAAACACGAGCACACTTATGATGCACAAGGTAAAATGATGTGTTGCTCACAGGAAGAAAAAATAAATAAATTAGCGGATAGACCTTTAAAAAAGAAAGTCCAAAAAGAAAGTTGTTGTGGCGATGAGGATAACTCAAAAATAGTAAAAAAACAAAGAGAGGTTCACAATGATGGTCACGATAATGACCAAAACAATCATGAAGAGCATTCAGATGATGATGGACATGACCACGATCATTCAAGCGAGGGAAAATCAACCTTTCAAATGTTTTTACCAGCAATAATAAGTTTCGTTTTATTATTAGTTGCCATTGGTTTTGATAATTATTTTACACAATCTTGGTTTACAGGTTGGGTACGAATTGCTTGGTATCTTGTAGCTTATATTCCTGTTGGAGTTCCTGTTGTTAAAGAAGCTTTTGAAAGTATTAGAAAAGGTGATGTCTTTTCAGAATTTCTGTTAATGTCAATTGCAACAATTGGAGCATTTGCAATAGCTGAATTTCCTGAAGGTGTTGCCGTAATGTTATTTTATGCGGTTGGAGAAGTATTTCAAACTCTGGCAGTTCAACGAGCCAAATTAAATATTAAGGCTTTATTAGACCAAAGACCTGATGAAGTTACTATTTTAGAAAATAATGTAGCTAAAACAATCAAAGCTTCAACCGCAAAAATTGGAGATATTATCCAACTAAAAG
This sequence comes from Flavobacterium sp. UBA6195, assembly GCF_002422095.1. GTDB lineage: Bacteria > Bacteroidota > Bacteroidia > Flavobacteriales > Flavobacteriaceae > Flavobacterium. The sequence continues at coordinate 15 of NZ_DITB01000053.1, read as the reverse complement.
CAGGTGAAAAATTAG
>NZ_DITB01000048.1 GCF_002422095.1 Flavobacterium sp. UBA6195 | reverse complement strand
GGCGTAAGGAGTATATAAACAAGTTGGTAGAAAATTTTGAAAACACTCAAAATAAATAAATATGATACGATACTTTATAATTTCTTTTTTAATTTTTAATTATAACTTTGCACAAGAATTAACTTTTAAAGAGATTGATGTTTTAACTGGAAACCCTATTTACTTATTAAATGAAACTAAAATTAGAAGTATAGCGACTCAATCATTTGATAATTTAACTTATGATTGTGGCTCAGTATTTTGGACAATAAATAATTCTGGCAATATCCAACAATGGAACCTTATTGCAAATCAAATAAATGGAGGTTCAACTGTTCAGAGTTGTAATGGTAGTAGCCTTGCTTTTTGTAGTGATGGAAGTTCATTAACTTTTTTTTCTTCAAATTACCCATCAACAGGAATTTTAAAATATGACACTAATTTAGGATGGGTAACTATTTCAACTTCTATTCCATTACTTAATAATGGAGGTTTTCTAGAAAATCAATATTTTTTTAAAGCCGATGGTTTTAGTACAAAAGATTTATATTATTTTGATGGAACTAATATCACATTAGTTGAACATTTAATAGGTAGTGAGGTTTATGCAGTTGCTGATATTGCAGTAGATTCTTACGGTAGAGCTTGGACTTTTACTAGCATGTCAAATGGTACAATTTCTTCCCTTAAAGTTTATAATCAATCTGGATTACTGTTTTCATTGCCTATTTCATTTAACCCAATTCATTGTTACGGGGCATTTTTTATAAATGATAATTTGTATCTAGGATTTGGAGAAGGCTCTTTCAGTTTTTCGAACTCTATTTTACCAATATTATACAATGGAATAAATGCTACTTTAGGAATTCCTATTACATTTCAAAATAATGCTTTTTATGATATGGCAAGTTGTAACAATCAAACAACTTTTTTAAATACAAATTCAAATATCTTTATTAATGGGCATTTAATGGTTTATCCTAATCCATCAAACAATTACATTACAATACAACACAAACAAAATTTAACAGAAAACTATGATTATAGTATTATAGATTTAATTGGTAGAATTGTAAAAAGTGGAAAATCAAAATTTAACGAACTAATAAATATTGAAAATTTAACAAGTGGAAATTATATTATTCAAATAGAAACAGAAAAAGGAGAAAAATTTACAGAAAAACTGATAAAGAATTAAATCTTCTGCCAACACAGGTAACTGTTGCACAACTACCATTTTTTAAATAAAATTTCAAAAAAAATAAAATTCCGACCTCGTTTATCTCGAATTTTCGGGACATTTAAGCGAGGTTTGTTTTTTAGTTGAAGTACAAAATTCTAAAATCGGAATAGCTTACAATCGAGTTTTTGAAGTCTTCAAAGACTGATTTTACAAAAGTAAAGCACTTCCCCTGTTTTAAGGCAATAACTTGGGCTAAAACACTTGGTTTTTTGATGGTAAAGCGCAAGTATTTCTTCAAGTTGTAGGTTAAACTTGCCATTAATACGTGTTTGTTTGTGTTTTTGATACCTCTTGTGTTGACTCGCTTCATATTGGTAAAGTTGACCAAGGTTCCAATCACAGGTTCTACCGTTTTACTTCGTATTCTCGACATTTTCTTGGCATATTTCTCGTTTTGTGTGAGTTTTTGATGCATGCGGTCATAATGTTCTTTGTGAATACTATCGTCGATTTTTTTAAACTTGGTGCTTTTGCCACAACATTGTTCTCTTAGCGGACAATGCTTGCAATCGGATTCACTGCTTCTATAGGTTCGTTTGGTGTAGCCTTTACTATCTGTTTTTTCGCCTTTGAACAGTAGTTTAGCTTGGTTGCCTTCGGGTTTTGTACATTGGTAATAATTTTCTTCTTTGTTGAAGGTAAAACCTTCTCGCTCGGGTTTGTATTGACCGAAATTAGGAATGTAGGCGTTGATGTTTTTTTGATGTAGATACGCTAAAGCTTCGCCGCTACTGTAACCACCATCGGCTAAAAGTTCTTCTAATTCAATATCATTTTCGTTTAGGTTTTCCTCTGTAAGCTCTACAATTTGTTCTAAACACTGACTATCGCGTTTGTCGGCAAAATCAGAACAGGCTCCTGTAATGACATGATGAGCATCGTCTACAGCAATTTGTCCAAAATAATTTAATTGTCGCGCTTTACCTGGTTTTACACTCACTCTAGCATCGCTATCTGTAGGAGAATAATGTGTATGATTGGATACATATTTTGGTCGGATGATGTTCCCAAATTCATCTACTTTGTCTTTTCCTGTAGCGTTAGGCATTCCTTTATAGGCTTCTTCTTTCCAAGCATGGTGTTGTTCTACCAATTTCTTTCTGGTACTGGTAGTTTTAAATTCGCTGTTTTCTTCTAATTCGTTTACAAAAGCACTAGCATCCTCCAAAACTTCTTTCTCCACCAAACTATCCATACTCGCATTGGCTTTAATAAAAACACTGTCCACTGCTTGACGTTTGCCTCGAACCATGCCTTTATTTACGCACATTTTTAAGACTTCTTTGAACAAACTCAAAAATACTTCTTCGCCATACAGACTTCGAGTTCGGCTGATGGTACTGTGCCATGGCAATTGCTCATGAACATCATAACCTAAAAACAAACGTATCGATAAACTATCGCTACAAAAAGCGATTAATTGCCTATCCGAGTTGATGTTATTCAAATAACCTACCAACAAAATCTTGAAGAATACAACAGGATCAATACTCTCTTGTCCTTCTTTACCATAATACTTTTTAGTAGCTTTATAAATGAAACTTAAATCGAGTTCGGTTAACAATTTTCTATAAAAATTATCCGCTGGAACCAAATCCAACAAATTAACCGAAACAAATAATTGTGGAGTAAAATTTTTCTTTCCTTGCATGAATAAATTTACAAATTATATCGTTTTTATGCAAGTATTTGTATATTTGAGTTGTGCAACAAGCATCGAGTAGACGGCTCCGCCAGAA
>NZ_DITB01000071.1 GCF_002422095.1 Flavobacterium sp. UBA6195 | reverse complement strand
AATCTTTTACTTCAATTTTTCTTACAGCTTCCATTCCTAACTCTGGGAAATCTACTACTTCAACCGATAAGATGTTTTCTTTCGCTAAAATCGCAGCAGGACCACCAATAGAACCTAAATAAAATCCGCCATGTTTTTTACAAGCGTTCATAACGTCTTTGCTTCGGTTTCCTTTGGCTAACATAATCATGCTTCCACCAGCGGCTTGGAATTCGTCTACATAAACATCCATTCTTCCTGCAGTTGTTGGACCAAAACTTCCTGATGGCATTCCGTCTGGAGTTTTAGCCGGACCAGCGTAATACACTGGGTGATTTTTGAAATACTCTGGCATTGGTTTTCCAGCGTCTAACAATTCTTTGATTTTGGCATGCGCAATATCACGAGCTACAATCAATGTTCCGTTTAATTTCAAACGTGTTTTGATTGGGTATTTTGATAATTCTGCCAGTACTTCTTGCATTGGTTTGTTCAAATCAATTTCCACCGCTGGCTCTAAATGAGGTGCTGTTTCAGGTAAAAACTGCGCAGGATTGGTTTCCAATTGTTCCAAGAAAATACCGTCTTTCGTAATTTTTCCTTTGATATTTCTATCTGCCGAACAAGAAACTCCCATTCCCACCGGACAAGAAGCCGCGTGACGTGGTAAACGAATGACACGAACGTCATGCGTTAAATATTTCCCACCAAATTGTGCTCCAATTTGACTTTCTTGACAAATAATTTGTACTCTTTTTTCCCATTCTAAATCGCGAAACGCCTGACCTGCCATGTTTCCAGAAGTTGGAAGATTGTCATAATAACCAGCTGATGCTTTTTTCACGGCTGCTAAATTTGCTTCCGCCGAAGTTCCACCGATAACGATAGCTAAGTGATACGGAGGACATGCCGCTGTTCCTAAATCCATAATGCGCTCACGAACAAATTCGTCTAATGATTTTTCATTCAACAACGATTTTGTTTTTTGATATAAAAACGTTTTGTTTGCCGAACCACCACCTTTTGTTAAGAATAAGAACTCATACGAATTTCCTTTTTTCGCATAAATATCAATTTGAGCTGGTAAGTTCGAACCTGAGTTTTTTTCTTCAAACATCGAAATTGGAACAATTTGCGAATAACGAAGATTTTTATTTTGGTACGTATTGTAAATTCCTTTTGACAACCATTCGCCATCATCAACACCTGTGTAAACGTTTTCACCTTTTTTTGCAACTACAATTGCTGTTCCAGTATCTTGGCAAGAAGGCAATTGACCTTCCACGGCTACAGCAGCATTTTGCAATAAATTATAAGCCACAAAACGGTCGTTGTCTGTCGCTTCTGGGTCTTCGATAATGTTTCTTAGTTTTTGTAAATGTGCGGAACGCAACATAAACGAAACGTCGTCCATAGCTTCTTGTGCTAATAATTCTAATCCTTTTGGATCCACCACTAAGATTTCTCTATCGCCAAGTTGCTCTACTTTTACGTAATCTGAAGTTAATTTTTTGTATTGTGTATCGTCTTTTAAAATTGGATACGGGTCTTGATATAAAAAGTCCATTGTGTGTATGTTTTGAAAGGTAAAGTTACGGATTTTTGTTTTTCCAACCTGCAAGGTTTTTAAAACCTTGTAGGTTTTTTATTCAAGCATGTGTTTTTCAGATAAAATTTCATTTTTAAAGTCATGACAATAAATAAAGTTATCTTTAGAATCAAATAATTGAATTACTTCGTTCCTAAGTAATTTCGTTGGTTTATCTGAAATTATTGATTGATACGATGAAAACTGAAAACTTTTATAATCCAAATCTAAATGATGTTTCGGATTTAAATGAACATATTGAATCAAGTTTGTCAAATATGTTTCATCTTCAATTTGAATTCTTTTAAAATGTTTTTCAAACAAACTTCCGGTTCTATTGTTTTGTTTGTTAAAAGCTTTTGCATAAGCATTGAAAAGATTTGAAAGAGCTTGAGTAATTTCTTTTTCATTTACAATTCTAATAATAAAATGAAAGTGATTATCCATTAAACAGTAAGCAAAAGTATCTGCTTTGTTTTCCAAATATTTTGAGTAGAGTTTTAAAAAGTACTGTTTGTTTTCGACTGAATTAAAAATAGTTTCACTATTTATGCCTCGATTATAAATGTGATATACTTTATCTTTCTCTAAAACTTCCAATTTCATAATTTACTTTTTTAACACCTACAAGGTTTTGGAAACCTTGCAGGAGTTGAATTTAAAAAATTATTTACTTGCTTTGAAATAACAATAAATTCCAGTAACAAAAATTAGTAAACCAGCTAAAAGTTCAAAATGAATATCTTCATCTTCAAAGAGGAAAATATCTTTTGTTTCATTTGTTATTAGTTTGATTTTATCTCCAACATTTATTGAGCAACGATCTTCTAACCTTTTACTTTGTTTCTTTTCGTTAAAGTAAAAAGTAAAATAAGCTTTAGAAGTTTTAGAAGATTCGCTACATGAAATAGGTACTGAGAAAACACTAACAGAGATTTTGTTTCCAGAATTTAATATTTTGTATTCTTGAAATGTTTTGTAAAATGAAACAAAACTGATTAGAATCAGTAATATCGAAGCATATTTAAGTATTTTATTCATCCCTTAAAAAAACCAACTAGCCACAAAAATTGCGGTAATCACACAAATTAAATCTACTAAAAGCATCATTCCTAGAGTATAACGTGTGTTTTTCACGTTGATGCTTCCAAAATAAACGGCAATTACGTAAAACGTTGTTTCGGCACTACATTGGAAAATACAACTCAATCTTCCGGTCAAAGAATCAGGGCCAAATTGCTTCATCGCATCAATCATAAACCCTCGGGAACCACCAGAACTAAAAGGGCGCAACATCGCTACTGGCAATGAATCTGTGATTTCTTTAGCGACACCCAAATGTGCAAAAACAAATGAAATTCCGTTAGCAATATTTTCAAATAGACCACTGTTTCTGAATAACGAAATAGCGACTAACATTCCCATTACATAAGGAAAAATAGTAACTCCCGTTTTTAATCCGTTGTTGGCTCCAGATACAAATGTGTCGAAAATGGTTGTTTTTTGTGCTACGAATTTCTTCTCTTGAACGAAGGAAAATATCAAAGTTCCTCCGATGATTAGTATCAATAATAATCCCGAAAGGTTAGAAGTAAAGTAATTTTTTCCGATTAAATCTAAACTGTTTACATAAAATAATAATCCAACAATGGCGCCGATTACGCCCATTAAAACCGCTAGTAAAGATGCGCTTTTGAAATTAACTCGTTGTTTGATTCCAACTAAAATAAAAGCGGCAATTGTTCCTACAAATGAAGTTATAATACATGGCAACATAACGTCAGCAGGATTTGCAGCGTGTTCAGCCGCACGATAACCAATAATAGATGTTGGAATTAATGTTAAACCAGCAGCATGCAAACACATGAACATGATTTGGGCATCACTGGCTCTATCTTTATCTGGATTTAATTCTTGCAAACTTTGCATGGCTTTTAATCCAAAAGGAGTTGCAGCTGAATCCAATCCTAAGAAGTTGGCAGAAAAATTCAACGTCATATAGGAAATCGATTCGTGATTTTTAGGAATAGAAGGGAATACTTTTGCAAACAACGGACTTAATTTCTTAGCCAATCTTTCCGATGCTCCTGAAATAATAAGTAGTTCCATTATTCCGCAGAAAAAGGATAAATAAGCAATCAAAGGCAGAATTAAATCAAATAAACTGCTTTTGGTCATAGGAAGTAAACCATCTGCTTTTTGTTTTCCGCTGTAGATTTTTACGGTGTGATTGTTGTACACATAGGTCGTATCAGCATCTGCAATGTTATTATTTATTATGAAAGTTTTATCATCAGCGTTTTCTAAACTGTCTTTAACAAACTTTGGCACTTCTTTTAAATATTTTTCACCAATTAAAAGAGGTTCACCTTGTTTTCCATTCAAAACATAATCAATAGAATAATATTGCGAAGAGAACAATCCGAATACAATAAAAAAGATAGATGATATAAATATCACTAACCAAAATCTGCTTAAAACCATAAATACCTATTTTTTCGTAAATGTAATATTTATAAGTGTTTAAAGAAAATTTAATTTTTCCCTAGCATAGTTCTAATTATTTTACTTTAAGAAATTTTTTTTATTGAATTCAAGTCGTTTATTTTAAAACATTTTTTTGAAATTATGAAAAAATTATATATTTGTTTTATTAAATGAAACTAATTTGCCCCAAAAAATAAAAAAACAACAATTATTCACTTATTTTATTATCTTTTTCTGTGTACTATCTTTTTCACAAACCAAGGAAGATGTTGCTAAAATAACAAAAGACTACAATTTTGCAAAAATTCAGGAAAAGATATCTTACTATCGACAGTTAGAAGAAAAACAAAGAGCTAAGGCTGTTGAAATGGCTAACAAAAACAATTGGCCAATTTTTATTAAAGGAGATGACGGAAGTTTTAAACAACTAATGAGCGTTACTCCTGACGGATATCCTATTTATTATGCAACAACAAATGTAAATGCAGCAAAATCCACAAGAGCAAATTTTTTAAACACTGGTGGTGGTATGGGATTAACTTTAGATGGTCAAGGTATGATTGCTCGTGTTTGGGATGGAGGTACTGTAAGAAGAACTCATAGCGGTTTTGGAGGAAGAGTGACAACTGTTGATGATATTTCAGGAATATCTTATAGCGATCATGCCACTCATGTTACAGGTACAATATTAGCTTTACCTTGGAGTACTGCATCAGCTGGAGTAAAAGGAATGGCAACATTAGCAACGGCAAGGACATTTAATTAGGACAATGATGAGTCAGAAGCCTTATCTGAGGTTTTGGGAGGAATGTTAATCTCAAATCATTCTTATGGGGTTCCAATAGGATCTGGGACATCAATATACCAGCTTGGTATATTGGAGCTTATACAGACGCTGCAAGATCATGGGATGAGATTACTTATTAATCACCCTATTATTTACCTGTAATGTCAGCGGGAAATGATGGAACTAACAATAATAATTCAAATCCAATTGCTGTAGGTTATGATAAATTAACTGGAAATAAAACCTCAAAAAATACATTAATCGTAGCAAATGCAAATGATGCTGTAATAAATACGGATGGTAGCTTATTTAGTGTTTCAATAAATACGTCAAGTAGTCAAGGTCCTACAGATGACAGAAGAATTAAACCAGATATTACTGGGAATGGAACAAGTTTAACATCTACAATATCTACAAGTAACACCGCAACCGCATCATATTCTGGCACCTCAATGGCTAGTCCTAATGTTGCAGGAACTTTATTATTATTGCAGCAACATCAAAAAAATTTAACAAATAGTTTTATGAAGTCCTCTACTTTAAGAGGTTTGGTATGTCATACTGCTGATGATGCTGGAAATTTAGGTCCCGACGCTAAGATGGGTTGGGGTTTATTAAACGCAAAGAAAGCCGTAGAAACAATTACCGGAAATGGTTTAACCTCATGGATTTCAGAAGAAAATTTGACGCAAGGGCAAACCTTCAATATTACTGTTAAATCAAATGGAGGCTCATCAAATCCACTAATTGCTTCAATAACATGGACTGATTTACCTGGAGTTGCTAATAACGGAACTCTGGGAGATAATAATATTACTCCAGTATTAGTTAATGATTTAGAGATAAGAATTACAAAAGACGGAACAACTTTTTACCCTTGGAAATTACAATCAAATCCTTCTGCATTAGCTGTTAGAAATGGGGATAATAATGTTGATAATATTGAAGTTATTAAAATAGACGCACCTTCTGTAGGTGATTACGTTATTTCAGTAACACATAAAGGAAATTTAGTTTCAGGCTCTCAAAATTATTCTTTAATTTTTACAGGCATTACTTCCGATTTTTCATTAATTTCTAAATCCGAGGATTTAACTTTATTCTCAAATCAAGATGCTGTTTACAATTTTGAATATAAGCAGACAGGTAATATGACGACAACTTTTTCAGCAGTTGGATTACCTATTGGTGCAACAGCAATATTTAGCCCATCTTCATTAAGTGCTAATGGGACGGTTACAATGACTGTTTCTGGATTAAATGCAGTACAACCAGGTACCTATTCTGTTGGAATTTCTGGTTCTAATGGAATAGAAATTGAAACTAGAATGAAACAATTAACTGTTTACTCTCCTATTGTTCAACCTCTAGTATTGACTTCACCAGTAAGCGGTCAGAATAGTGTTGCTGTTTCTGTTTTCTTAAACTGGAATTCAAATGTAAATGTTGAAAATTATAATTTACAAGTATCAAATCAGTCTGATTTTTCCTCTTTATTTGTCAATATTAATACAACTGAAAATAATTATTTGCTTACAGGTTTAACACCAGAAACTGTTTATTATTGGAGAGTTATTCCTTCAAATAGATGTGGTACTGCATTAGTTTCTGAAGTATTAATAAATAACTTTAGAACCGCAGTTGTTACTTGCGGAAGTACTTTTACAGCTTCTGATTTTTCAAATGCTACTATTGCTACAACAGCAAACAGTGTTGCCACTGTGCCTATTGTTGTTTCAGGAGGATTAATAATAGGGGGTCTTAATGTAAATCTTAATATTACACATACTTATATTCAAGATATGAAGTATTATTTAGAAGGTCCAGCAGCTATAGGAAGCCCAATAATTACATTATTTGATGAACCTTGTGGAGATAATGATGATATAAATTGTACTTTAGATGATGCCGGCATAAATTTCACTTGTGGTGCTACAGCCCCATCAATAATTGGTAATGTTAAGCCTGTTGATTACTTGGCTAACTTAAATAACTTGCCAGCTGATGGAATATGGACTTTACGCGTTGTAGACGCATATAATGGAGATGGTGGTATTATTAATAGTGTTTCTTTGTCAATATGTAACTTAGAGCAACCGCTTAGTAAATCAGATAATACTTTGTCTGAAGTAAAGGTGTATCCAAATCCAGCAAAAGGAATTATTAACATTGATTTATCATCATTGTCTTATTCAAACTCAACTATGTACAAAGTAAACGACTTTCAAGGAAGGCAAGTATTAGAAAAAAAATCTAATAATATGATAGAAGTTTTAAATATAGAGAATCTTTCAGAAGGAGTTTACTTGTTAACTATTGAAAATGATCTGGGTAAAACAACAAAAAAAATAGTTGTTAAAAAATAAATCTAATTATAATAAAAAAGCTCGATTTAATCGAGCTTTTTTATTATAATTACTTCCCAGGAAATTCTGCTTTTCTTTTTTCTAAAAACGCTGTGGTACCTTCTTTAAAATCTTCCGTGCCAAAACAATATCCAAAATTTTCAATTTCTACTTGGTAGCCATTTGTGCCATCTATGTAATTTGCATTAACCGCTTGAATCGCTTTTGCAATAGCCACGCTTGAATTTTTAGTAATTTTAGAAGCAATTCCTTTTGCAAATTCTAACAATTCAGCTTGTGCAACTACATGGTTTACTAAACCATAATTTTTAGCTTTTTCGGCATCAATCATACCTGCTGTCATAATCATTTCCATAGCACGCCCTTTTCCAACTAATTGCGCCAAACGTTGTGTTCCTCCGTAACCTGGAATAACTCCTAATGTTACTTCAGGTAATCCCATTTTGGCATTATCTGATGCTACTCTAAAATGACATGACATCGCTAATTCTAATCCACCACCTAGAGCAAAACCGTTTACAGCTGCAATTACTGGAGTGCTTAAATTTTGCACAAAATCAAACAACAATCTTTGCCCTTCAGCAGCTAATTTTTCACCTTCTTCTACTGAAAAATTAGCAAATTCTGAAATATCGGCTCCAGCTACAAAAGCTTTTTCTCCACTACCCGTTACAATAATTGCTTTTACGGATTTATCTTCGTTTAACGATTTAAATCCATCGTGTAATTCTTGAATAGTTGCCTTATTTAATGCGTTTAATTTTGTTGGTCTGTTAATCGTTACAATTGCAATAGCATCATGTTTTTCAATAAGAATATTTTCCATTTTTGTTTGTTTTGATTATTTATTTATTGGGAAAGAAACCAAAAATTCAGTTCCCACATTAGGTTCCGTTTCAAAGGTAATTGTTCCGTTATAATTTTCTATAATATTTTTAATAATAGCTAAACCAAGTCCCATTCCGCTTGATTTTGTAGTGAATTTTGGTTCAAAAACGCGTTCCTGATTTTCTTTTGAAATTCCTTTTCCGTTGTCTTTTACTGCAATTTTAACTTCGTTATCTTGTCTAAAAACGGTAACAAAAACCAATTTATTTTCTTGTTCTTCTGGAATGGCTTGGATAGCGTTTTTAACCAAATTGGTAATTACACGAATTAGTTGTGTTCGATCTAATTTAGCTATAATTTCATCTTCCAATGCTGAAAACTGAATGTAATCTTCATTAAAAATTTCCAAAGCCATTTTTACAATTCGAACTACATTTAACGTTTCGTTTTGTTGAGCTGGCATCGTTGCAAAATTTGAAAAAGCACCCGCAACAGCCGTCATCGTATCAATTTGTTGTAAAATAGTTTTGGTATAATCGTCTAATTTTTGGGTTATATTTGGATCATTGGGGTCAAATTTTCTTTGAAAACTTTGCACAGTTAATCGCATTGGCGTCAATGGATTTTTGATTTCATGTGCTACTTGCTTAGCCATTTCGCGCCAAGCTTGTTCTCTTTCGCTTTGGGCCAAAATAGTGGCACTCTCTTCTAATTTATCCACCATGTTATTATAGGAATTAATTAAAAGATTAATTTCTTTACTTCCATCTTCTATCACAATTTTTTCATTTCGTTGATACAATTCTGTCTCTTGAAGTTTATCACTAATAATTTTTAAAGATTTGGTAATATAACTCGATAAAAAATAAGACAATACAATAGAAATAAAGAACATAAAAACGTAAACTTGCCCAAATCGAATTAAGAAATTTTGAACTTCATTGTCGTAAAACTCGGTATTTTCTTCATATGGTAAATTTAAAATTCCCATGGGTTTAAACTTAGTATCCTTTAAATACGAATAAGAAGATCGGAACGATTGCCCATCAACTTTTGAAAATTCAATGTAACGTTTGTCTAATGACGATTGAATAATTTTTAATGTGGATGGGTTTATTTTTGGTTTGTCTTTATCTAGTTTGAATATAGCTTTTGATGATATTAAAAGTTTTCCTTTTAAATCAAAAAAATTGATTTCCATACTGTGAATGTCTGATAATTCGAATATTTTCTCTTTAAAAATTAAAGGAATATTTTCCGTCGTAAGCGGATAAGTAGTAGTTTGAAGCACATAATTAATATGTTCGGTAATAGCCGCTTCTTTTCGTTCTAAACGATCTTGATGGTATTCGCGAGCTTCTTTTCTAAATTGATAAATAGAAACCGCAGCAATAAGAACAGACGCAATTAACGTTAAGAATATCATGGAAAGAAATATTCTTACACGCAAGGAAAGGTTCTTAAAGTTTAAAATTCTATCCATGTTTTTTGATGAAAATCAACTGTTGTTTTTCTCTCGAATTTTTTTGTATAATCTGTAACCTAACATTAATAATACTGAAAAAGCAATAATGCCAACAACGCCAAAAATCCAATTAATTGCATTTTTTAAAATTACTAAAAAAACTACTGCAAATAGAATAATTGTAGCACCTTCGTTCCAGATTCTAAAGAAACTTGAAGTATGCTTTACCTCATTATTTTGCAATTGTTTAAATATTTGATGGCATTTTAAATGATACAAATACAATAAAAACACAAACGCTAATTTAACGTGCATCCAAGGTTGGGCTAACCAAACTTTACCAACTTCAGTAAAAAACAACATCCAAAAAGCAAAAACACTTGCTAAAACAGCACTTGGCCAAGTTATAATGTACCATAAACGATATTGCATTAATTGGTATTGTTTAATTAATATGTCTTGCTCGGGTTGAGGTTTTTGTTTGGCCTCTGCGTGATAAACAAATAACCTAACAATATAAAACAAACCAGCAAACCAAGTAACCACAAAGATTAAATGTAACGATTTTATGTAATTGTATAATTCCATTTTTTATTGATTTTGAAAAGCCCATTGATCAATCCAACGGCTCATGGTTTTAACCCAATCGGCACTATCATTTAAACATGGAATAGACAAGAAATTTTCTCCACCGTTTTCTTTGAAACTATGTGCTGCTTCCATTCCAATTTCTTCTAAAGTTTCCAAACAATCCGAAACAAAAGCGGGTGTAACCACTGCTAAATTCTTAATTCCTTTTTGTGCTAAACCATCAATAGTAGCATCGGTATAAGGTTGCAACCAAGGATCGCGACCCAAACGTGATTGAAATGATGTGCTGTATTTTCCTTCTTCCAAACCTAAAAATTCAGCAACTTGTTTAGTAGTTTCATAACATTGATGACGGTAGCAAAACTCGTGTGCTTTTGAAGGCGTATTACAACAACTTCCATCTATTTTACAATGCGATTTTGTTACATCTGATTTTCTAATATGACGCTCTGGAACACCATGATACGAAAACAATAAATAATCTGATTTAAAATCATCTAAAGCCGATTTAATGGAGTTAGATAAATCACGAACATAATCGGGTTGGTTATAAAAAGCTGGTAAAATGGTGAATTCCATGTTAGGGAATTGTTTTTTGCGAATTTCTTCGGCTAATACCAAAATAGTTTCGGTTGTTGCCATAGCAAACTGAGGATACAATGGAATTAATAAAACCTCATCAACCCCTTGATTGTGTAATTCTTTTAAACCAAATTCGATACTAGGATTTCCATAACGCATGGCTAAAGAAACCGGAATACTGACTTGTTCTTGAACTTTATTTTGTAATCGTTTTGATAACACAATTAATGGAGAACCTTCTTCCCACCAAATTTTTTTATACGCTTTAGCTGATTTTTTTGGGCGAGTATTTAAAATGATTCCTTTTACTAATAAGGCTCTAAGTAAATATGGAACATCGATAACGCGTTCGTCCATTAAAAATTCATCTAAATATTTTCTAACATCTTTTGGCTCTGGACTGTCTGGTGAACCTAAATTAATTAACAGTACTCCTTTTTTCATTTTCTTTTTTTTATAAAAGTAATCAATCTTCTTTTTAAGGAAAGTTTTATATACGTTTTTTATCTATAATGCGATTTACAAAATCAATATGATTGAACTATTCAATGTTAGCATTCAAATTCATTAAATATTTTTTTGGTGTTGTACCAAATTTTTTCTTGAAGGCAGCAATAAAATGACTACCTGTACTATAACCAATTTTCAATCCCACTTCATTTACATTATAAGAACCACTATCTAACAATTGACGTGCATAATCCATTTTGTAATCAAATAGAAACCCATAAACGGTATCGCCATAAATTTGTTTGAAACCCATTTTTAGTTTTTTCAAACTTAACCCTACTTGTTCCGATAAAACTTCTAGTGTAGGAGGCTCGGCCATATTAGCAATGATAATTTCTTTTGCTTTCTTAATTTTTAAAACATTTTCTTCATCAATCAAAAACGGACATTGTTCTGCGTTTGGATCTTCGGAACGATTAAAATACAAACTTAATAGTTCATATCCTTTTCCTTTGTAATATAAATTCTTGATGAATGAATTTATATTGTAATGAAAAATTTGGCTAAGAACAATTGCCATTGACGGACTTATATCGTTTTCTTTATAATACTTCTTATCTTTATTTTCTTCACTTAAAAACGGAATGCTTTCAGCTTCTGAAGAAAAAAGGCCATGAAATTTTTTGATAGATATAATTACCGAAATTACCCAACTTTGTGGTGCTAATTCTAAGTGTATTGGCAATTCTTTTTGCGGATTGTAAAACAAAAGCGACTTCTCTTCTTTTAAATCTAAGGCATAATTTCCTTGATTAAAGACAAATTTCCCTTTTCCTTTAAGCCCAAAATGAAATTGGATAAGGCCTTGGTTTACAGGGCGTTCTACTTTAATTATTTCGTTACTATCATTTTGAAAACGCAATAAAATAAATTCGTTTTCAATTTTTATTTCTTCTAATGAACCCATAGCGATATTTTTACGTATATAAGCCTAACAAAATCTTTTGGCGTTATTTAGAATTATTCTACATAACATATTTGTAAAAGCTTGAATTTAGTACAAATTTAGCAGAAATATTGCAAATTAGACCAAATGATTTTAAAATAACTTTGAGCGACATAAAAAGTCCTTCAAGCGTTGTTTTTATAAAATAGTATCATTTAATTTTGTTAAACTTTTAGGGAAGAGTATATCACATGGAAAACAATACATTCGCAAAGCATCCGACTTTCTATGCAGTAGGGTTGAGTTATAAGAAAGCAGATGCGGAAATGAGAGGGAAATTTAGTTTGGATGAAAAGGCCAAAACTAATTTATTGCATCAAGCCAAAGATGAAGGTATTGATAGTTTAATTGTAACTTCTACTTGTAATCGTACTGAAATTTATGGTTTTGCCCAACATCCATTTCAATTAATAAAATTATTGTGCGAAAACAGTCAAGGAACTGTTGAAGATTTTCAGAAAGTAGCTTTTGTATACAAAAATAGTGAGGCTATTAATCACATGTTTCGTGTTGGAACTGGCTTAGACAGTCAAATCTTAGGTGATTTTGAAATCATAAGTCAATTAAAGAATGCATTTGTAATTAGTAAAGAACTAAACTTAGTAAATGCATTTTTAGAAAGACTAGTAAATGCAGTAATTCAAGCGAGTAGAAAAATTAAAAACGAAACCGAAATTTCTTCAGGTGCAACTTCTGTGTCTTTTGCGTCGGTTCAATATATTTTTAAAAATGTAGAAGATATTGCTTCTAAAAACATCTTACTTTTTGGAACTGGAAAAATCGGAAGAAATACTTGTGAAAACCTAGTAAAACATACTAAACACGAACAGATCACATTAATCAATAGGACTAAAGAAAAAGCCGAAAAATTAGCTAAAAAACTAGATGTTATTGTTAAAGATTATGCTGATTTACAATTAGAACTTCAAAAAGCAGATGTAGTTGTAGTAGCTACTGGTGCTCAAAACCCAACGGTTGATAAAGCCATTTTAAATCTGAAAAAACCTTTATTGATTTTAGATTTATCGATTCCGAAAAACGTGAACGAAAATGTAAAAGATATTGAAGGTGTTACGCTTGTTCACATGGATGAACTTTCGCAAATTACGGATGAAACTTTGGAAAACAGAAAAAAACACATTCCAGCAGCCGAAGCTATTATCGAAGAAATTAAAGATGAGTTCATGTCTTGGACGAAACAACGTAAATTCGCCCCAACCATACATGCTTTAAAAGCAAAACTGAATACAATTAAAGAAGGAGAATTGAATTTTCAACGTAAAAAATTGGCTAATTTTGATGAAGAACAAGCCGAATTGATTACAGCAAGAATCATTCAGAAAATCACGAATCATTTTGCTAATCATTTAAAAGATGATGAAACCATGGTGGATGAAAGTATTGAATGGATTGAGAAAATTTTCCAATTAGAAACGGTTTCAAAATAATGAGCAAAATAATCCGAATAGGAACTCGTGATAGCGAATTAGCCCTTTGGCAAGCACACACAGTACAAAAGAAATTAAATGATTTAGGCTATCAGACTGAAATTGTAGCTGTAAAATCGCAAGGAGATATTATTCTTGATAAACCACTTTACGAATTAGGAATCACGGGGATTTTTACCAAAACCTTAGACATTGCCATGATAAATGGTCAGGTAGATATTGCGGTTCATTCTATGAAAGATGTACCAACAGCTTTACCTATTGGAATTGTGCAAGCCGCTGTTTTGGAACGAGCTAATACAGTTGATATTTTAGTGCACAAAGGCAATTTAGATTTTTTAAATTCGCAAGGAACTATCGCAACTGGAAGTTTACGCAGACAAGCACAATGGTTAAATAAATACCCAAATCATAACGTAGTAGATTTACGTGGAAATGTAAATACTCGTATGCAAAAACTACAAGAAAACGATTGGGATGGTGCTATTTTTGCAGCAGCAGGATTAGAGCGCATTAATTTAAAACCTGGAAATTACATTGATTTAAGTTGGATGATTCCTGCACCAGCGCAAGGCGCAATGGTTGTAGTTGCCATGGAAAACGATCATTTTTGCAAAGAAGCTTTGGCAAAATTAAATCATGCCGAAACCGAAATTTGCACACACATTGAACGTGAATTCTTAAAAACACTAGAAGGTGGTTGTACAGCACCAATTGGAGCTTTAGCAACGTTTACATCTGAAAAAATTGATTTTGAAGGCGTTTTATTCTCTTTAGACGGAAAAGAAAAACACACTATCAAAAAAAGTTGTACTTTTGATTCTTATAATAACTTCGGAAAAAATTGTGCCGAAGCAATTTTAAACAACGGTGGAAGCGCT
>NZ_DITB01000109.1 GCF_002422095.1 Flavobacterium sp. UBA6195 | reverse complement strand
AAAAGAATATTATTCAGTGAAAATTAACTAAAATAAATGTGGAAAAAAACACAGTTCATTCCAAGTTGGATTTATACTATTAATTAATTTTTCTTTTGTAGCTCGATTGCCCGCTTTCAATTGTTTTTCTCTTCCAATTGCATCACCAATCATTTGAAACTGTTCGCAGTAAACTAATTTATTTAAGTTGTAACGGGCAGAAAATGAATTTTCATAACGTTTTTGTTTATGTTCTTCAATTCGTTGTGGTAAATTAGAAGTAACACCAATATAAAGTACTGTATTGTTTTTGTTCGTTATGATATAAATAAATCCTGGTTTCATGGCTTACATTTTTATGATTGAGTTGAGATTGCTTCGAGATTGCTTCGTTCCTCGCAAAGACGTTGCGTTGAGGTTTGTGTTGATTTTATTGTTTCAAAAACTCATTAATCTTTTTCCTATCACCCGCAATCCACAAGATATCATCAGATTCTAAAATCCAATGCGATTCTGGGTTTAGGATACGTTTTCCGTTTCGTTCGATACCAACGATGATGCCATGCGTTTTTTCTCTAATTTGCGATTCTCGGATACTTTTTCCTATGCAAACACGATTTTTTAGTTCTAGTTGCTGTAATATAATATCCTCTTTTACTTTGGTTTCAGGCTCATCGATTTCGTGTTTGTCCAAATAAATTTTGAATAACTTTACCTCGTCATCTGTTCCAATAACGCTAATTTCGTCACCTGGAAATAAACGTTCGGTTCTAATCGGAATATTAATTGTGATTTCACCTCGTTTGATAGAAGCGATATTGATTCCGAATTGTTCTCTGATTTTCAATTCTTCCAACGTTTTACCTGCTAAATTCGATTCTTTGGCTATAATGAAATCAGCCATGTGACCATCCCAAGGAGATAGTACATTCTGGCGTTTGTTGGCTTCTTTTGTTAATTCTCTATCGTTGAAATTTCTCAAGAAATGGCTTTCAATTTTGTTGTAAAACGCATGTAATCGTTTTGGGAATAAAATATAGGAAACGATTCCAATAACCAATGCAATAATAGCGATTGCTGGAGAGAAAAATTCATTCAATACAAATCCCATATAGAAAAGCGAAAGTGCAATTCTAAAGAAAACCAATACGATAATCGGACCTTGATATTTTCTGACTTGCATTAATTCTTGCACTTGTTCTACTGCCACTCTTCGCAAGGATAATGCCCATAAAAAAGGTGATAATATTACAACTGTTATTAATGCTGCAATAGCATTTCCAAAACGGGAATCTTCTACTAATGGCAGAATATATTTGGATGAAAGTAGAATAATTGCAACAATAATAATCGAGTGAATAATCACCTGAGTTAAGTAAGCACGAAGTACGATTTGCCATGTACTAACCGATTTAATCGCTTCTGTATTGGCACTATAACGCTCTATTTTTTTAACCCAACGTCTTGGTAATTTTTTCTCCAAAAAGATAGATAATGGTGTTGAAAATTTAACCATGAATGGCGTAGTGAAGGTTGTAATAGCTGAAACAGCAACCACAATTGGATATAAGAAATCGCTCGTTACATTTAAAGTCATTCCTAATGTGGCAATGATGAACGAAAACTCGCCAATTTGCGATAAACTCATTCCGGTTTGAATGGATTGTTTCAACGGTTGCCCCGAAAATAAAGCGCCAATGGTTGAGGAAAGGGATTGACCTAAAATTACAACCAAGGTTAAAATGGCTACAGGAAAACCATATTTCATTAACATCTCAGGATCTATCAACATACCAACCGATACGAAGAAAACTGCTCCAAATAAATCTTTTACAGGTTTTACTAAATGTTCAATGTGTTCGGCTTGGGTGGTTTCGGCAATAATTGAGCCCATGATAAAAGCACCAAGAGCAGGTGAGAAGCCTACGTTTGCAGCGAATAAAACCATTAATAGACATAATGCTAGCGAAATAATCAACAACATTTCGTCAGTTAAAAGATGTTTGGCTTTTTTAAGTAGTGTTGGAATGAAGAAAATCCCCGCTACAAACCAAATCGTCAAAAAGAAAACTAGTTTTAATACTGATTGTAACAATTCAGTTCCTGAAAATTGCTGACTTACAGCAACGGTTGATAATAAAACCATCATTAAAATGGCTAAAATATCTTGTACGATTAACGCTCCGATTACATTTCCGGCGAATTTTTGTGTTTTAACACCTAGTTCATCAAAGGTTTTTAAGATAATGGTTGTGGAAGAAATCGATAAAATAACACCTAAAAACAAGCTATTCATTTTGCCCCAATCCATCATTTGTCCTACGAAATAACCTAAAGCTACCATGGAAATGATTTGGGTAAGAGCAGTTATAGAAGCCGTCCCACCCACTTTCATTAGTTTTTTGAAACTAAATTCAAGTCCAAGACTGAATAATAGGAATATAACTCCAATTTCTGCCCAAACTTTTACACTGTTCATGTCTTTAACCGTTGGGAAGAAATCGAATTCACTTCCCGCTAAAAATCCAGCTACTAAATAACCTAAAACAAGCGGTTGTTTTAATAGTCTAAATATTAATACTGCGATTGCAGCAGTTACAAGAATTAGCCCTAAATCGCTAATTAAATCAGGAATGTGTAAGGTGGTTGCGGAAAGAAATATTGGCATAGAATTGAATTTTTACTAAAATAGTGAAAAGTGATCGGTTTTCAAAATTTCAATTCTTTATGCACTTAATTTTATTATTTTTTTAACGAATTTAGTTCTTGAAGTGTGTAAAATTTCATTTGGTTTGAAACCACAAATTGACAAATCATTTCTAATGTTTTTACATCTACTTCATATTCATTAGTTGCTTTGTTAACTGGTTTGTGTCCGTAGAAAACGACTATTTTATTGTGTTTTTTAGCGTAATTTAAAACTTTGGTTAAATAGTTTAAACTAAAATGTTCGTAGTTACTATCAATTCCAATTCCGTATGCTAATCGAGTTCCGTTATAGAAATTGGCGTTATCGGCTACTTTTTTGCCGCCATTTGCAGTTCCTCTTACGATTTCGAAGTGTTTTTTAAGTTCGTAATCTAATGTTTGTGTTTTGGCTCCAAATGGATAAGCGAAGGATTTAATTTCAATGCCTTCTTTTTTAAACGCTTCGATTAAAGGAAAAATTTCAACTATTAAGTATTGTTGTTTGTTGTTTTTCTTAGTGAATTCTTTTGCATTGAGATGACGAAATCCGTGACCTGCAATTTCGTGTCCTTTGGTTTGTAGTTCTTTAAGGTTAGAAATATCAGTAGAAGTAAGTTTTTCAAAATTACTTACGCAAAAAGTCGCTTTCCAATTGTATTTTGCGAGTTGCACATCCGCTTCTTTCCATTCGTTGACGAAGTAATCGTCAAAAGTAATGACAACACCCGCTTTGGAATTTGTGGTTTTGGTTTTAGTAGACGAACAAGAATAAAAGAAAAAACCTATCAGTAAACTAATGGAGATTAATTTTATAATGATAGGCTTTGGCATGTTTAAATGATATAAAATACAGTGTCGATAAAAAACAAAAAACCATTTTGAGTTAATACATTTTCATCATGTAAATCTTCTAAAATAATTCCATAATTTCTATTGATATAATCATAATTTCTTGAGTTTTCAAATCCATTACTCAACATAAATTGCTTTACTAATTCTAAATCTGTTTTATCAGTTGCTTTTACAAATGGTTGTTCTACAACAGCATATAAAATATTTTCATTCTTATAAAAACCTAAAAGTTTATAAGCCGTGTCAGAAAAGAAATAATTATTTAACAATAAATTATTAAGGTAATCAATCCAAGAAGTATAATATATGGAATCGTTTAGCTTGAGAACACTTTTGTCATCTTTTAAATATACTTTCTGTTCTGCACCTTGAGAAATGTAATTTTCAAGATTAATGTTTTCGACCCAAAATTTATTTTGTTCAATAAATTCAATTAAACTCTTTGTTTCTTTTTCTTTGAAGTACTTATCTTCTTTAACCAAATTACTTGTTGCTTCGCTTCTTCTAAGGAAACTAATGACTGTTTGGATAAAATCTCCATGCTTAACTTGGCTCTTTCCTGAAAGGATATGTTGTATTTCATCATTCACAAGTTTAGATTAAAATGATAATCAAAGATAAAGAAAATTTTGAAATTAAATCCCCAAATAGTTACTCGGTGTAATTTGCATTAACTCTGCTCTCACTTCTTCTGAAACGTTTAATGTTCCGATGAAATTGTGAATCGCTTCTTTGTTAATTACAGTATTAGTTCTGGTTAAGTCTTTCAAAGCTTCGTATGGATTTGGATAGCCTTCACGGCGTAAAATTGTTTGAATTGCTTCTGCAACAACTGCCCAGTTTTTCTCTAAATCTTCTGCGAATTTGTCTTCGTTTAATAACAATTTGTTCAATCCTTTTAAAGTCGCTTCAAATGCGATTAAGGTGTGTCCCATTGGAACTCCAATATTACGTAAAACCGTACTATCGGTTAAATCGCGTTGTAATCTTGAAAGTGGTAATTTTGCTGATAAATGTTCGAAAATTGCATTAGCAATTCCTAAATTTCCTTCCGAATTTTCAAAATCGATTGGGTTTACTTTATGTGGCATGGCAGAAGAACCAATTTCCCCTGCTTTGATTTTTTGTTTGAAATAATCCATTGAAACATAGGTCCAAATGTCTCTGTCTAAATCGATTAAAATCGTATTAATGCGTTTTAAAGCATCAAAAAAGGCTGCAAAATGGTCGTAATGTTCAATTTGTGTCGTTGGGAATGAATGGTGTAACCCTAAACTGTTTTCTACGAAATCGGTTCCAAATTTTTTCCAATCTGTGTTTGGATACGCCACTTTGTGTGCGTTGTAATTTCCAGTTGCGCCACCAAATTTAGCAGCAAACGGAACATTGAATAACAAACGCATTTGCTCTTCTAAACGTTCTACGAAAACTAAAATTTCTTTTCCTAAACGAGTAGGAGAAGCTGGTTGTCCGTGTGTTCTGGCTAACATTGGAACGTCTTTCCATTCCATTGCTAATTCTTTCAATTTTGCAATTACGCTTACTAAACTTGGTAAATATACATTTTCAAAGGCTTCTTTAGTAGAAAGCGGAATCGCTGTATTGTTGATATCTTGAGAAGTCAATCCAAAATGGATAAACTCTTTAAATTCTTGTAATCCTAAACCGTCGAATTTCGATTTAATGAAATATTCTACCGCTTTTACATCGTGATTCGTTGTTTTTTCGGTTTCTTTAATCCAAAGGGCATCTTCGGTAGAAAAGTTTTTGTAAATCGCTCTTAAAGAATCGTAAATTGATTTGTCAATTTTGGCTAATTGATGTACATCAGCCTCGCGCAAAGCAATAAAATATTCAACCTCTACCAAAACGCGGTATTTAATTAAGGCTTCTTCAGAAAAATAAGGAGATAATGAAATAGTTTTGCTTCTATAACGACCATCAATTGGCGAAATAGCATTTAATTCTGTTAATTGCATTTTGTTGTGTGTTGTTTAAAGAAGTGCAAATATAATAAGAAGTTAGAAGTTAGAAGTTAGAAGTCAGAAGTTTTTTGGATAGAATTTACTAATTCCTCTTTCACAATTTTCATTCCTTCAACTGCGGTTAATGGCAAGACTTTCAATTCATTTGGTAAATCGTAAATTGTGGCTGGATTGGGATCTATGTAGTACACAGGAACATTTTGCTCTACATAATTCATCAAACCAGCTGCAGGATATACTTGTAATGAAGTTCCGATGATGATTAAAATATCAGCAGTTTCTACAATGTCAATAGCATGTTCAATCATAGGAACATCTTCGCCAAACCAAACAATGTGTGGTCGCAATTGATTACCTTCTAAGTCTAAATCGCCTAAAATTAAATCGTGTTTCCAATCGATTACAAAATCTTCGTTTGAAATGCTTCGGACTTTTAATAATTCGCCATGGAGATGAATAACTTTGTTACTTCCTGCTCTTTCGTGTAAATCGTCAACGTTTTGGGTTATGATGTGTATGTCGAAATGTGCTTCTAATTCGGCTAGAATTTCGTGAGCTTTGTTCGGTTTAACCGTTAAAAGTTGGGCTCTTCTTTTGTTATAAAAGTCTAAGACTAATTCTGGATTTTTTTTCCAACCCAAAGGAGAAGCGACTTCCATAATATCATGACCTTCCCATAAGCCATCAGCATCACGAAATGTTTTAATACCGCTTTCAGCACTAATTCCGGCGCCTGTTAATACTACAATTTTTTTCATTTTCTTTTCTTTTGCAATTTTTATAAAAGTAAAATGCGTCCATACAGACGCATTTTGATTATACTTTTCCTAAGGTATAAAGTTGTTCTAGTGTTGGACTAGCGCTTCCACCAGCTGGTTCTAACGTAATTCCGAACGCTTGTGGAGATTCCGCATTTTCTACTTTTATAACCTTGGTTGAGCTTGTTGCATAAGAGTCAAGTAAACCAATGCTTGTTGGTGTTAAAACAGGCTCTAACTGCAACGACCATACTTGATAAACCATTCCTTTTGGCGGTTCTGGTAATCCAGATGCGTCAATGTAAACCGTTTTTGTAGTTTTGTTGTAATAGGCTTTAGCAAAAGCTTCGGGAGCTACTTGTTGTCCAGCTAGAGTAATAGAAATATTGCTTGTATCTCTTAAAATAGCTAAAACTTCTTCTGATTCTTTCTTCTTCAATTCTAAATCAACAATTGACTCTTGTAATAAGTTTTTCTCTGTCGAAACATTATTCAAGGTTTCATTTGTTTGGTTTAATTTATAAAATTGAAGTCCGAAACCAACCACTAATACTGCAGCTGCAATCCATCCTGTGTATTGTGCCCAATTTGTTTTAGGTTTCATTTCGATTACTTTGTTTCTTCCTAATAATTCGGCTCTGATTTTCTCAAAATTAGTAGCAGATAGGTGAGGTGCAACACTATACGACAAATTAATTACCGTATTTTCGATAGCTTTTATTTCTTCTTTTACTTCAGGATGTTCTGCTGCCATTTGGTTGACTTCCGCAATTTCTTCTTCAGAAAGTTTTCCAAATACATACAATTCTAATATTCCTGATTCGATATATTCTCTACTATTCATTGATCATCAGTCTTAATTCATTCATACAATTTCTATTTTGAGTTTTTACCGTTCCTAATGGAATTTCCAACTCTTCCGATGCTTCTTGCTGTGTATATCCTTTAAAAAACAATAAATCGATTAATTGGATACACTTGGGTTTTAATTTTTTGATGAATTCTTTAATTCCTATAGCATCTATTTTATTGATTGTCTTCGCATTGTCATCTAACAGATGTACGAAATTATCAGCAGATAAGTTTTTCTGGCTATTGTTAAAGTTTTTAGAACGTAATTTATCGATGGAAGAATTACGAGCAATATTTAACATCCAAGTGTACAATCGGCCTTTTGAAGTATTATACGAATCAATGTTTTTCCAAATCTTTACAAATACTTCCTGAAGCACATCTTCAGCTTCTTCTTTGTCTTTGATTAAATTAAAAATGATACCATACAAACTCTTGGCATAGTTGTCATAAAGTAATGTAAATGACCTATCGTCTTTTTTAAGTAATAGGGGTAAAAGTTCTTCTTGTGTCATGCAATTTTCTTTTTTTTGTCTAAAATAATAAAAAAAGTAGTATTATTTTTGTGGTATGGAGAAATTTAATCAAGAGTTGTTAACATATTTAGAAGGTTTTCTAACTGAAAATAGAAAAGAAGGCTTTTTACGTGTTTTAAAAAATAGAACTAAGCATTTCACGATTGCTATGGAAGATGTGTATCAATTGCACAATACTAGTGCGGTAATGCGTAGTTGCGAAGTTTTTGGAATACAAGAATTGAATGTGATTGAACAGAAGTTTGGTAAACGAATTGATACTGAAATTGCCATGGGCGCTCAAAAATGGGTAGATGTGAATCGATTTAATACGGTTCAAAGCTGTATTGATGCTAAAAGAGCTCAAGGTTATCAAATCATCGCTACCACATCTCATAATGATTCATGTATGTTGCATGAGTTTGATATTTCTAAACGTTCAGCAATCTTTTTTGGAACCGAAAAAAACGGACTTTCTGAGGAAGTTATTAATCAAGCGGATGGATTTATCAAAATTCCTATGGTAGGTTATACCGAAAGTTTGAATATTTCAGTTTCAGCAGCCATTATTATTCAAGATGTGACAAATCGCTTAAGACAATCTAATATCAATTGGCAATTATCGGAAGAAGAAATATTAGAAAAACGTTTAGATTGGACTCGAAAATCAATTAAAGATATCGATTTTATTGAAAATAAATTTTACGAAATCAAACAAAGTGCTGTAAAATAAACTATTTGTTCTTTTTTAATATTTTGTAATCTTCATAGCATGCACTAATAGCATCCATAATTTGTAAGTCGTTTGCTGTTTGAATAAAATATTCTGAATAATTACAGTTTTGAAGGATTAAAGGAATGTCGTCTTTGTTTATTTCAAGTAATGCAGCTAGAGTTTCTCTGTCAAATTTTGTAGCCAAAAGATTTCGTACTGTATCGTCTTTTTTCATTGCTTTAAGCTTTTTCATTTCTCTAGGTCTTTTTCCAAAGATATTATACAAGAAATCAGCAGGATTAGATATTGAGCCGAGTACTTTGGCAATAGCACCAGGTTTGTAATCACCACCTTCATATCCAGCTTTTAATCCAGATATACTATAACGATAAGCATCATCAGTAACAGGTATTAGTTTTGTATCAACCTCTACGTAGCCAGTTAAATTATATTTAGCAACAATAACTTCATCTACAACATAAGCTTTTTCAGTTAAGTATATTTTAGTTGGATTTTGTTTTATCCAATCGTTGGTAACTTTTACTTTAACTGTTTCGAATCCAATATATGTAAATAATAATGTATCA
>NZ_DITB01000066.1 GCF_002422095.1 Flavobacterium sp. UBA6195 | reverse complement strand
AGAGATTACCTTAACAGGGGTAACGGTTCCAACAGGTTTAACATTAAATGCAAGCGGAACAATTACTGTAGCACCAGGTACACCAGCGGGAGCATATACAGTTACATATACAATTTGTGAGGTATTGAATTCAACGAATTGTGATACAGCAAATACCTTGGTTACCGTAGTACCACCAGTTATCAACGCTGTTAATGATGATTATTCATCTACTTTATTTAATGGGGTTGTTGGAGGAATTGCAGGTGATATTACTTTGAATGACACTTTAAATGGTTTGCCTGTTTTAGATAGTGAAATAACTATTACTTTGCTTGATAATGATGGTATCTCAGGATTAACTATTGATGTTAATGGTTCTATTTTTATTCCTGCAGGAACGCCAGCAGGAAGTTATTTAATTCAATATCAAATATGTGAGATACTAAATCCAACAAATTGTGATGTTGCAACAGTTGCAATTGTAATAGGTAGTTGTTTAGACTTTCCAATTAATGATTGTGATGGAGATGGTGTAACTAATGGACAGGAAGCTCTAGACGGAACTAATCCATCTAATCCTTGTGATTTAGTAGCCGCAAATCAAGATACAACTCCAACTTTAACTTGGTTGCAGGGAGATTGCGATGGTGATGGTGTTACTA
This sequence comes from Flavobacterium sp. UBA6195, assembly GCF_002422095.1. GTDB lineage: Bacteria > Bacteroidota > Bacteroidia > Flavobacteriales > Flavobacteriaceae > Flavobacterium. The sequence goes on along the minus strand of NZ_DITB01000066.1, from coordinate 8,071 downwards.
ATGGGCAAGAGGTTATTGATGGAACAAATCCTACAGATTCATGTGATTATCAAATTAATCATGTACTGTTATCACAAGGAGGTCTTTGGTTAGATGCAGATTGTGATGGTGACGGAGTGACTAATGGTCAAGAAGTCATTGACGGAACAGATCCTCTAAATCCATGTGAATCTGTTGAGGAAAATATAACTTTGCCACAATCTCAAGTGTTCTTAGATGGTGATTGTGATGGTGATGGTTTAACAAATGGTGAGGAAATTGGAAACAATCCAAATAGTCCAAATGATGCAAATGGAAATGGTATTCCAGATTATTTAGAAGTTAATAATCATTCAGTATCTGAGGATGAGTTAGAAATTTTTAATTTAGTAACACCTAATGGAGATGGTGATAATGATGTTTTTGTTATTCGAAACATTGAATTGTATCCAAATAATTCTGTTGAAATTTATAACAGATGGGGAGTATTAGTATATGAAACTAAGGGATACGGTCAAAATCAAAAGTACTTTAGAGGTATTTCTGAAGGAAGAGTAACCATCAATCAAGCATCTGAATTACCTGTTGGTACTTATTTTTACATAGTGAAATATGTGAATAATCAAGGAAAACATAAAGAGCGTTCAGGATATTTATATATTAATAGATAATTGAAAAGAGGGAGGGATTTATTTGACTTCCCTCTTTAAAAAAATAAAATAATACATCATGAAAAAAATATTTATTCTTGTAATCATAATGTGGTTGCCCTCATTTGGACAACAAGATTCGCAGTTTACACAATACATGTATAATACTATTAATATAAATCCGGCATACGCAGGAAGTAGAGATGTTTTAAGTGTATTTGGTTTACATCGAAATCAATGGGTAGGATTGGATGGAGCTCCAGTTACGAACACATTTGCAATTCATTCCCCATTAAGAAATGAAAATTTAGGTTTAGGTCTATCGTTTATAAATGATCGTATAGGGCCTTCTGACGAGAATTCTATATCAATTGATTTTTCTTATTCCATACCAGTTTCGTTAAACTATAAATTGGCATTTGGTATAAAAGCTACTGGTAATTTTTTAAATGTAGATTTTACTAAACTTAATATTTATAATCCTGGTGATGCTTTAGCACAATATAATATAGATAATAAGTTTTCTCCAAATGTAGGAGCAGGTTTATATTATTACTCAGATAATACTTATTTTGGTTTATCGGTACCTAATTTTTTAGAGACAAAACATTTTGATAAAGGACAAGGAACATTTTCTCAAAATTCTGTAGCAGCAGAGCGTATGCATTATTATTTCATAATGGGTAGGGTTTTTGAAATTTCTCCTGATGTAAAATTTAAGCCAGCCTTTCTTTCAAAAATTATTAAAGGTTCACCTTTACAAATGGATTTATCGGCTAATTTTTTATTTTATGAACGTTTTACTCTTGGTGCTGCTTACAGATGGGATGCTGCTGGAAGTATGTTAGCAGGTTTCCAAGTCTCAGACAATTGGTTTATTGGTTATGCTTATGATATGGAAACAACAAAATTAGCTAACTATAATTCAGGTTCGCACGAATTCTTTCTTCGATATGAATTTAATAAAAAATCAGATCGAGTTGTAAACCCTAGATTCTTCTAAAATTAGATATTATGAAATTAATTATAAGTATATTAAGTATAGGTTGCTTTTTTTCTGTTTCTGCACAAGAAGTAAAAGAAAAAATAGCAGAGAAAAAATATGAAGGATACTCCTATATTGATGCTATAGCCATTTATGAAAAAGTAGCAGAAAAAGGTCATGTTTCAGTTGAACTATTTCAGAAATTAGGAGATTCCTATTATTTCAATGGCATGTTAGATAAATCAAAAGTTTGGTATGACAAGTTGTTTCAAATGGAAAACCAAACCTTTGACCCCGAGTATTATTTTCGTTATTCTCAATCGTTAAAAGCAGTAAAAGCTTATAAAGAAGCCGATAAGATGATGGAAAAGTTTTATGCTTTAACGAATGATTATCGTGGAGAGTTATATGTAAAAAATAAATTGTATTTAGTTGATATAAACAATAGTTTAGATAAATTTACAATTACTGATGCTGGTATCAACTCTGAATTTTCAGATTATGGAGGATATTTTAAAGATACGAAAATGTATTTTGTATCAAATCGTATTCCTCAAAAGAATAATAAAAAAATTGATAAGTGGACCAATCAAAACTTTTTGAATATTTATCGAGCAGAGTTTAGTGATTCAGCAAAAGCGGTTTACATTGATGAGATTGTGGATGAGTTTAATACGAAATATCATGAATCTAGTCCTGTTTTTACAAAAGATGGTAAAACCATGTATTTTACCCGTAACAATTACAACAATGGAAAAGTTGTTATGGATAAAGATAAAGTAATTAAACTTAAACTTTTTAAAGCATCTTTAGAGAATGGTAAATGGGGTAAAATCACAGAGCTTCCTTTTAATAATAATGAGTACAATTTTGCACACCCTGCTTTAAGCCCTGATGAAAAAACATTGTATTTTGCTTCTGATATGCCAGGAGGTTATGGGAATTCTGATTTGTATAAAGTTACTATCAACGATGATGGTAGTTATGGAAAACCTGAAAATTTAGGAGATAAAATTAATACTAAAGCTAGAGAAACTTTTCCGTTTATTGCCTCTGATGCTACTTTATATTTTTCTTCTGATGGACTTATTGGTATGGGAGGTTTGGATATTTTTAAATCAGTACCAGATGAAAATGGGAACTACTCTAGTTTTCATAATATAGGAGCTCCAATTAATAGTGAGCGTGATGATTTTGGATTTGTAGAGAGTCCATTTAAAAATATTTTCTTTGTTTCTTCAAATAGAGATGGGGGAAAAGGGTATGACGATATTTATAAAGTAAAAGTAAATCCAGAGCCTAAAAAAGGGATTATTATTAATAAGGTTATAGATGATATATCTAAAGAACCTTTAGCTGATACAAAAATTACTCTTTTAGATGCAAATCAAAATAAGATTGCTGAAACGGTAACAGATGCTCAAGGTAATTTTAGCTTTAATGATGTTCGTACAGATAGAGAATTTTATATTCTTGTAGCAAATGATAGCTATTTAGCTAAAGAATTTAGAGTTAAAGGAATTGAACAAAACAATCAAGTATTTGAAGTTGCTCCGAAGGTTATTAAAACTAAGCCAGGTGACGATTTGGTTAAATTATTAAACATTACTATTTATTTTGATTTAGATAAGTATTTTATAAGACCTGATGCAGAAGTAGAGTTGGCAAAAATTATTGAAATCTTGAAAATGTATCCTAACTTAAAAATCGATATTCGTTCGCATACAGATAGTAGACAAAGTGAAGCTTATAATTTAAGATTGTCAACTTTTAGAGCAAATTCAACACGTGATTATTTAATTAAGAAAGGAATTGCTAAAGAGCGTTTAACATGTAAAGGATATGGTGAATCTCAATTATTAAATAATTGTACAGATGAAGTGCCTTGTACTAGAGAACAACACCAATTAAACAGACGAAGTGAATTTATTATAATTCAATAAATATTGATTAAAATTTTTAAAAAGGGACTTAGAAATAAGTCCCTTTTTTTTATAGGATAATTGATTGTTATACTTTTGTATAAAAAATAATAAATATGAAAAACTGGAATCCAATTACAACTGAGCAACAAGTAAAAGATATTGTTGAAAAATCTAACGAGAAACCACAAATTATCTTTAAAGATAGTGTGACTTGTGGTATTAGTGCTTATGCAAAAGAACGCTTGGTTAGCGGTAATGATTTATTGGTTTCAAAAGCAGATTTTAATTATTTGGATTTACTTTCGTATAGAAGTGTTTCTAATTTTATTGCGGATGAATTGAATGTTATACATCAATCGCCACAGATAATTGTGTTGAAAGATGGGGTAGTCGTGTATCGTGTTTCGCATCATAGTATCCAGGCGGAAGAGATTGCAAAGTATTTGTAATTAATAATGCAAAGTAAATCCCATTGCTTTAGCTAAGGGGTAATGCTTTTTAAATAATTCTTCTACAATATCGGTTACGTCATCATATTCTTGGCATAAGGCGAAGAACGGATTGTCGATAATGGTACTTAGTATTGTTGCTGGGTTGCGATAGCCTGAAATGGAAATAGCTCCTGTGACATCTAAGAAATATTGAGCGGTTTCGGAATCTAGGTCTAGTTGTAAGGTATTGGCAAAATGGATGCGTTTGTTGGTGAGTTTACCTTCAAAGAATTCGGCTATTTCTTCTAAACTGTATAAATAATTATCAATAATGATGTTATTGTCTTTTCCTTTAAATACGAAGTAGATGATTTCGTAGTTATTGAAGTTTCGGTCTTCATAAAGCAGTGTACTTAGACTTTCTTCTAATCCTTCAATGCTATCACAGGTTTGGTAAACGTTGGTGATGTTGTATTGTAATGCTAGTTTTTCTAGAGAGGGTAGGATGATGCTGGATGTTTGGGTAGTGATATTGGGTACACTTTCTAGACAGTATAGTTTTGATTGCATTGTTTTTTTACAAAGATATTGAATTTTTAGTACGTGTTTTTTAACGCAAAGTATGCAAAGTTTTTTCGAAAAGTACGCTAAGGCGTTGCAATTGGATGGGAATGCGGATGAAATGGGTCCGCCTAGGGGGAGCGAAGGTGGTTACGGATTTTTTTATTACCTTTTACCTTCGAGTGCCTCAGGCAACGGTTGAAGTAGTTCTTATTAGAGTAATGAATGGAGTTGCATGGTTTTTGGAAGTGGATTGTGTTGAGGGAGGTACACAGAGTCCGAAGTTTCTTATGTTGCACTTTGCATAGTTAACATTAGACTACACGCATAGTTTGACATGCTGTAAAGTATCTCTTTAGTTGCTATGCATATGAAAAGAAAGCGGTACAAATGAAACTTTGACTTTGTTCTAGCACTTGTTCTTGATTTTTTATTAAAAATTTAGTTTTATTTATTTACTGACATTCAAATGGTTGGGAAATGGGTGAGGAGGAAAGTGTATTTTTTTTACTTTTTTCTTTTGAAAACGTTTGCAGAAATAAAAAATCGTTCTATATTTGCACTCGCAATACGGAAGTAGTGTACGACTTATTGGAGAAATGGCAGAGTGGTCGAATGCGGCAGTCTTGAAAACTGTTGACTGTAACAGGTCCGGGGGTTCGAATCCCTCTTTCTCCGCCAGCTGGAAAGCAAATTGAATTAAAACCCTTAAAATCGTATGATTTTAAGGGTTTTTTCTTTTTATCACATATCAAATTATTCATTCATTCGTGAACCTAAAGGGATAAAATCGGTTACCCTAAACAATCCAAATTTTGGGTAACCGATTTTTATCTCAGACTAGTATTCACAGGGCTTTACAGCCAGTTCAACAACCAGTTTAAAAACTGTACATCTTGTGGATTAGTCATATTGAAGTTAAATTTAATAACAACTAAAAAGGTCACCACAATGAAAACAAAAGTATCAATTCTCTTTTATGCAAAGAAAGCGAAAGCAGCTGCAAACGGTTTAGTTCCTATCTACACCAGAATTACTATCAATGGAAAACGTATCGAGCTAAGTACAAACCGATTTGTAGAAATATCCAAATGGTCTACAGAAGCAGGTAAAATAAAAGGTAGTTCAGAAGAAGCTCGTTCAATAAATAACCATCTTGATTTACTGAAAAGTCAAATAAGAGATGCTGAAATGGAATTAATCCATAAAAAGATTGCTTTAACTACTGAAACAATTAAGAGTAAACTATTAGGAGTTGATGAAAGAGCAAGAATGCTCGTCCCTATCTTCCAAGACCACAATAACAAAATAAAAGAACTGGTTGGAAAGGAATACGCTCCAGGAACACTAGAACGCTACACTACCTCATTGAAACATACTATTGAATTTATGCAATGGAAATACAACATTTCCGATATAGATATTACAAAGATAGATCATGCTTTCATAACCGATTACGAGTTTTGGTTACGAAGCGTTAGAAATTGTGCTAACAATACAGCAGTAAAATACTTAAAAAACTTCAATAAAATTATCAAGCTTTGTTTGGCCAATGATTGGCTTGATAAAAACCCATTTGCAAACTACAAGTCAAAAGTTAAAGAAGTTGAACGAGTTTATCTCACTGAAGCAGAAATCCAATCAATTATTGAAAAAGATTTCAAAACTGAACGATTGTCATTAGTTCGAGATATCTTCCTTTTTAGCTGCTTTACAGGTTTGGCATACATAGATGTAAAAAATCTAACAAAGGCGCATGTAAGTTACGGTATTGATGGTGAGAAATGGATATTTACTCACAGACAAAAAACTGAAAGTGCATCAAAAATTCCAATCCTTCCAGTTACACAAATGATAATCGACAAATACGAAAATCATCCACAGTGCATTAATGAGGATAAACTACTTCCTATTCTATCCAATCAAAAGATGAACGCTTATCTAAAAGAAATAGCTGGTGTTTGTGAAATTGAAAAAGAACTAACCTTTCACATTGCTCGACATACTTTTGCAACTACTGTAACGCTTACCAATGGAGTTCCTATTGAAAGCGTAAGCAAAATGCTTGGACACAAAAACCTGAGAACTACCCAACATTACGCAAAAGTATTGGATAGAAAAGTTAGTGATGATATGAAAATCTTGAAAGAAAAACTTGCTCTAAATATTTCAAAAGCTAAAATGCAACTAAAATCTGCTCAATAATTTATACTCTTTATTACTAAATCAGTTAGGCACTTATGCTTTTATTTTTCTTAATTAAGAGCGCTTTTAAGATGGTTTGTATAAAAACTAGCTGACTTTGTATAATATAAAAATGGCAATTATACTATCTACTACTTTAGCATAAAATAATACAAAAACTTCCATTGAAGGAAATATAAAGTAATTAGATTTATGGTGAAAAAGATAGTAATAATTTGCCTTTTTAGCTTTTGGCTAAAAACGAGTGCACAAGAAAATTGGACGTTAAAAAAGTGTATAGAATATGGTTTAATTAATAATCGAAATAATATAATCTATGCTAACGAAAAACTAGCTGCTGACGCCAAAGCTAAAGAAGTTCTAGCTGATTACTTACCACGCATTAGTCTAACCTCAACACTTGATAATAACCTAAAATTGCAGCAAAGTGTAATTCCTGCTGGAATTTTTGGACCAGATGAAGTCAGAGTATCACTAACACAAAAATTCAATTCCAATTTCGTGGGACAATTAGATCAAGTTATTTATGACCAATCGTTAATAACAGGATTAAAAGCTAATAAATATAACAAGCAAAAAGCAGAGCTCAATGTAGAGCAAAGTCAGGAAGCTATTATTTACAATATCAGCATGGATTACTTCCGATTTTTTGTTTACAAACAACAATTAGAATTGTTGTAAATCGTCAGCAAAAAGTGGACTGATTTAGTTCAAAACTAAGAGAGTGTTTTCAAAAATTATTAACTTTGAAATAGTATGAAAACACCTAAGAAAAAAACAGCAGAGAATTTCATCAAAGACATTCGTAGAAATACACGACGAATCTTTAGTTCCGAACAGAAAATCCAAATTGTAATGGAAGCTTTACGTGCAGAAATGTCAGTTGCAGAATTATGTCGTAAGTATTCAATTAATGAATCTCAGTTTTACAAATGGAATAAAGAGTTTTTAGAAGCTGGTAAAAAGCGTTTAGCAGGCGATACCACAAGGGAAGCCACAAGTGATGAAGTAGTAGAACTCAAGAAAGAAAATCAGCGTTTGAAAGTCATGATTGCCGATTTAGTTTTACGCTACGATATTGTAAAAAAAAGCTTGGACATGCTGGATTAACTGAAAAGTTTAAAAAATATATGCGACTTACAGTATCCGAAAAACAAGAAATCATTCACATGGTTACTCGTTCAGAAATTGGCGTAAACCGAACACTTCGGGAGATTGGAATTAACAAGAGTACCTTTTACAATTGGTATCATGCTTACAGCGAAAATGGTGTTGAAGGATTATTTCCAACCAAAAGAGCATCAAACAGGCAATGGAATAGCATTCCACAAGAAC
>NZ_DITB01000037.1 GCF_002422095.1 Flavobacterium sp. UBA6195 | reverse complement strand
GGAAAAAAACACAGTTCATTCCGAGAATCATCATTCGGAAAATCATCAATCTCAAATTAATCAATGTGGAAATGTTGTGGTGAAATTGAATTCGTTTGGTTTAATTGTAAAAAATCAAATAGAATGGTTAGAAAATCAATACCCTTATATTTCCATTCATAATTACGTTATTATGCCTAATCATTTTCATTTGATATTGGAAATTGATAGTTCAAAAGTGAATACAAATGAGATTAAAATTAAATCATTATCAAGTGTAATGGGTGCTTTGAAAACGACTTCTTCTAAACAAATTCGTGATTTTGGTTTTATTGATTTTGCCTGGCATCGTTCTTTTCATGATCATATTATTAGAAATGAAAAGGAATATGAGTTGATTTCAAATTACATAGATAGAAATCCACAAAAATGGTTTGAGGATCGATTTTATTCTGGTCAATTAAAACAATTCTAATTGCGTAGGTTGTGGTTCTTTTGGTACTTCGGCTTTACCCCAAAAATTTAAAATATTTCCAAATTGTTTATCGGTTATTCGCAAGACACTCACTTTTCCGAGTGGCGGTAATAAGTTGTGAATTCTTTTTTCGTGTACATCGGCACTTTCACTACTGGCACAATGACGTACATAGACCGAATATTGCATCATACTAAAACCATCTTTCAAAAGATTATTTCTAAATCCCGAAGCGTTTCTTCGGTCTTTTTTGGTTTCGGTTGGTAAGTCAAAAAATACAAATAGCCACATAATACGGTATCCATTTAGTTCCATAATTTGGGATATTTAATTTTTTTTCGTTCTCCTGTATAACATTGTTGTAAGGAACTTGCCGTTTTTTGTAGCGCTACCATTAATGGACTTTTTTCTTCCTTAAAATAAACCGTTCGGGTTAAGATTTGTAAAAGTTCGGCTTTGATTGCTGTATTCAATTCTTGTTCTGAATAGTTTTGCATGATTTCGGCTACTTTTTCATCTACAATTGGTCGAAAAGGTTCCATTATATCATCAGCCAAAGCAAAAGCATTATATTTACTTTTGTGATGTATTCCTAAGGTATTCAATAATCCACTTCCTGAAAGCGCTCTTGCGGTTGCAGCTCTTAATATGGCATAACCATAATTTAGGAAATTATTTGGATAATCTCCAAATCGTTCTCTTTTGAAGTTGTGTTCAAAAAAAGATTTCCAATAAAAGTTAGCGGCTACTCCCTCCATGTTAGAACTATCTCCGCTTAATACTTTAGATGCTAAAAAATCAAAATTATTAGTTTTTAAAGTTATTTTTTGGAGTAATATTCCTTGGTTCGTAATTTTTTCTGTAATCGTTTGTTGCCAAAGTTGTTTTTTTAGTGGAGCACTCGCATTGATTTGATTTTTAAAAATTTCTTGTTGAATGTGATGGCTGTTGAGGTTTAAGAACATTCCATTTGGCAAATGGTTGGTATTACAGATAATAACAGCTGTATTGTTATCAATTAATAAGTTTAAAGCAGGAATGCTCAAATATATTTCAGGATGATCTATAACTAGGTAGCCAATATCTTCAATTGGAATTGTACTTTCTCTTGTTTCGGTTTTAATTACAAGCTGTAGATTTTTAGTGGAAATAGAAGCTTTATTTTCTAAGAGTATTGATTTTTTTAGCATTTTCTAGATATTTTTAATTTAAAGTATTAAAAATTAGGTGATTAAGTGCTTAATGGCCTATGAAATGCAAATAAAGTAGATGAAAGTTTCTTTTTAACTTTTTAAAAGAAGTAAAGTTTTAAAATCGTAAGATAGCTTTTAAATTATTTTGGTATCATTTTTGTATTTTTACCAACAAATCAAGGCTATGAAAATCAAATTATCATTTTTCTTTCTTCTTTTCTCTTTGTTCTCATTAGGGCAAGTGCCGCATTGTGGCTTTGATTTTACCTCTTATTTGGTAGTAAAAGTTCATGAAGAAGGAAAATCAGATAATATTCCCGATTTGAAAATTACATTAGTCAACGAAAAAGGTGAAGAAGTCATCAATGAGAACAATAAATACAGCTGGAAATACGGCAACCAAGCTTTAGTTTTTACTAGAAATCATTTAATTAGTAAGCAAAACGAAACTGAGAAATGGTTTTTTCCTTATGCCGGTGATACCTATTTGCTTTCGGTAACGAATACGTTTCCTGCAGAAGAATTTTATATTAAAATTGAAGATACTAATGGGAAGTTTAAAGCCCAATTAGTGCAATTGCAAGCTTTTAATATGTACATTTTATGTTCCAGTGAAAATGAACGCCAAGCGAGAACTTTCGGGCCAAGAAGTAATAATCCGATTGAAGTGGTATTGGAGAGAAAGTAATTGATCATGGCAAATTCTGCAGAAGTAAAATTTCAAGACCATTTTAAGCTCAATGTTTTATTCAAAGATTATATTCTTTTTGAAAATTTGTTACTTGAAAATGATATAGACTTCTATCATAATAGTAATGAAAACTCTGATATCAGTAATGGAACTCTATTCTTTTTGTTGGATAAAGACAGAGTTATTATTGATAAAATTCTAATTGATAATGAAATTATAGCCAGTACCGAAACTATTTTAATGTCAGATTATAGAGAAGAAACAAAAGTTCAAAAATTTTACTTTTCGGTTTTTTTGATAGTCGTTGGGCTACTAATTTTAGTCATATTTATTGTTGATTTGTTTAAATAAAAAAAACACCGCATAAGGGTGTTTTAGTATTTAATCAATCGATTTAATCTTTAGCATTTTCTTTCCGCCAGGTAAATCCCATTCGATTTCGTCGTTTTCTTTAAATCCAATTACAGCAATACATAAAGTAGCTAAAACAGATACTTTTTGTTCTTTGATATTGGCCATTGAAGGCAATACGATTTGAAATTTCATTTCCCTTTTTGTTTCTAAATCTTCAATGACTACATTGGAATTGATTTTGATGAATTTTTCTGTCACATCTTCTTCTTTGTGAATGATTCCTCTTTCCAATTCTTGTTTTAAAAGCAATAAATCTTTTGAATTGGAAACATTAATATTGCTTTTAATCATTTCGTTTAAAAGATTAAAATCGTGTTTTGTAAAATTGGGTATTGGTTTCATATTATTTTAATTTAAGAATATAGTTTCTTTATCTAATGTTTTGCTTTTGGTTTCTGAATTTGTGAAATAAATATCTTTAAAGTTTGAGTTGGTGTTGTAATTTACCCTTCTAAAGAACGTATCAGGCGTTATCTGGTCAGGTGATTCAAATCCGCAGGCTCCTATGAATTCGGCTACTGCTTTCAACGTATTTTTGTGGAAATTCGCCACACGAACGCGTTTATCGGTGATGTCTAAACCTTTGTAAAGTGATTTGTCTTGTGTTGCAATCCCTACCGGACATTTTCCGCTATCGCATTGTAAGGCTTGAATACAACCTAAGGCAAACATCATTCCGCGAGCGCTATAACAAGCATCAGCTCCTAAAGACATGTTTTTAGCAATATCAAAAGCGGATATGATTTTACCTGAAGCCAGAATTTTAATTTCGTTTCGTAAACCAAAATCCAACAACGATTTATGAGCAAAAACAAGTGCATCGGATAAAGCCATTCCCATGTAATCAATGAATTCTAGTGGAGCAGCTCCTGTTCCACCTTCAGCACCATCAATGGTAATGAAATCAGGAAGGATGTTGGTCATTAACATTGCCTCTAAGATTTCGGTAAATTCTTCTTTTTTACCAATACAAATCTTAAATCCAATCGGTTTTCCATTAGATAAGTTTCGCAATTTTTGTATGAAATACAATAACTCAGTAGCATTTGAAAATGCTGTATGTGCCGATGGCGAATGTACGGTTGTATGCGGTTCTAAAGCTCTAATTCGGGCAATTTCCGGTGTGTTTTTTTCAGCTGGAAGTAAGCCACCATGACCTGGTTTTGCACCTTGCGATAGTTTAATTTCAATCATTTTCACTTCTTTTAAATTGGCTTTTTCCACAAAAAGAGCGTCATTAAAATGTCCTTTTCCATCTCTACAGCCAAAATAACCTGTTCCAATTTGCCAAATCAAATCGCCTCCTTTTAAGTGGTAATCACTGATTCCGCCTTCTCCTGTATTGTGAGCGAAATTTCCCATTTTAGCTCCTTCATTTAGAGAAGAAATGGCAGTTTTACTCAAAGCACCATAACTCATGGCGCTAATATTGAAAATACTAGCACTATACGGTTTTGAACACTGTGAATTTCCAATGGTTACTCGGAATTGGCTAAAATCATTCTTTTTAGGATAAATTGAATGCGCTGCCCATTCATAACCAATTCTATTGGGCTCGTCTTGCATGCCAAATGAAATGGTTTGCTTTTGGTTCTTTGCTCTTTGATATACTATGGAACGTTGTCTTCTGTTGAAAGGCTTTCCATCCAATTCACCTTCAAAAAAGTACTGGCGAAATTCAGGACGAACCGATTCAAACAGATAACGTAAACGTCCTACCAATGGATAATTTCTGCGTACCGAATGTTTGGATTGAAAACTATCAATGGTAACTAAAATAACCATTACTAAAGGAGCTGATAAGAAAATTGGATGCACTTTATAATAGGCAACCAAAAAAAGAGTTCCCATCAAAAATGATAACGTGACTAACCAAATTATATGACGCGCATATAATTTTCCCAAAAGTTTTTTTTGCGACATGATGTTAGAATTAAAAAAAATAATGATTACAGAAGATACTTCTGAAATGAATAGAAAATGTTTTAAGTAAAAATCCTCCGTCTGAGAATTAGGAATAGGGTAGACGGAGGCCTAATTGATAAAGGCCTTGCTGTGTGAGAATACTACTTTTTTTGAAGTAGTTCTTGAAATGGAAATAATATTTGAAACGTTATATCTCAAAAGCTAGTTTTTAAATTCTGTACAAAGTTAAGTAAACTAATGAGATAAAAAAATTACTTCTGTTTTATATTTAGTAATCTAATTGAAGTGATTTTGAAAAAACAAAGTTTTTTGAGTTCGTTGTTAGTTTTTCGTTTTATCTAAAAGGAAGTATTATCATTGAATTTTTTTGGTATCAAACAATACTGAGATGTACGACAAAAGCACCAATTAAAATAATTATAATTGATATTAAATTTTTAAAAGTTAATTTCTCTTGAAAATATATGTTACCCAAAGTAATTGTTAATATAGGACCAATTAAAAACAAAGCGCTAGTAATAAGAGGATTAGTTGTTTTTAAACCTTTAAAACTAAACAATAAGGCAAAAAACAGTATTAAAGCCATAATAATTACTCTAGTAAAATACAACTTTAAATTTTTTATTTTGATAATAGTTCTTTCATATCTTATGTTAACTGAAGAAAATAAGAGAAATACCACTATTTCTTGATTTGAAATTATAAAAAGTATTGGAACATTTGTTTCAATATTTTTCCAATGAAGTATTGATGAAATACCAAATCCTAACGTCATCACGATTAGATAAAAATGCTGTTTCATTTCTAATTTTAGATTTGGTTCTTGATTTTTATATAGATGTAATATAAATCCAGACATGATTAATACTATTCCAAATAAGAAGTTGTTTATTTCAATGTTTTCGAAAAAGTGTAAATAAATGCCTGTAAAAATAACACCGAATAAATTATAAATACCAATCCAGCGCAAGGAAGACTTTTTTATTATAAATAACATACAATATAAACCAATTGCTCCAAATATTGAACCTACGGTTATTTTTATAATAGAAGAATTAATAATATTATTAAAATCTGAGTTTGTTAAAAATAATATTAGTGAAATAATGCTTGTGAAAAAAGCTCTGTAACTTATTAAAAATGAAATTGAAGTATCTTTAAGGTTTTTTTTCCATAAGACATTATTGAACGAAAAAAGTAAAATAGATAATAAGATAAAAATCATAATTTTAATTTCAATATTCAAAATTTACAGTTAATTCACTGTATATATTTTCTATATCATTTTTAAAATTTAGATCAAATTTGTTGGGCTTTATTTCTTTAAAGTAAATTAGAGCTTTCTCTTTTTGATTCGTTTTAACAAGTGCATTTGTGTAATATACTTTTAATTGATTATAATTCAAATCAGCCCAATAGCCAAGAATATTGGAATATTTTATCGATTTCTCTTCAAATAGTTTTATTATATTTTCATATTCTTTAACTTTGTGTAGATACTGACTAATCATGAAAATACAACTTATTCTATTGCCAGAATCTTTTGATTTTACAGCGTTACTCTTGAGTATTGTTCTACAAATTAAATTTATTTTTTCTAAATCATTTATTTTGTAGTGATGTAATAACTGAACCCCTAACCATCTCATTTGCAATAAATGATGAATTTCTTTTGATTCTAAATTTAAGGTTACTAATTCTTTGTAATGTTTATCAAATAAATCATAATCGTAAGTTATATGTGCTTTAGTGCATATAATTAAGTGATAAAACATTACTTTTTCAATATTCTTTTTCATTGTTGTCCGATAAAAAAGAAGCCAAAAGATGGCTTCTTTAAAAGAATCGTAAATTTGTGTTTTGACATACAAAATACGATGAGTAAAAGTAATTATTTTTCCAGTAAATCTGTTT
>NZ_DITB01000092.1 GCF_002422095.1 Flavobacterium sp. UBA6195 | reverse complement strand
GAATTGGCGGTGGTAAATGAATTCTACCTGTAATTGGTTCAAAATCGTGAATTGAAAATGCATACGGATAGTTATAACCATCGTAACCCACTACATCAAATGGATGTGTTGCATAAACCAATTCAAAAATTTCGTCTTTCTTTTTGATTTTGATTACGAATTCCCCTTTTTCGTTATACGTTTCTAATTCTTCTGGACGACGGATATCTCTTTCACAAAATGGTGAATGTTCTAACAATTGTCCGAACCAGTTTCTGTATTGTTTTGGTGTGTAAACTGGCGAATGTGATTCTACGATAAACAAACGATTATCTTCGGTATCAAAATCCATTTTATAAATCATTCCTCTAGGAATAACCAAATAATCCCCATATTTGAAATCTAAATTTCCTAACATGGTTCTTAATTTCCCTGTTCCTTTGTGAATGAAAATTACTTCATCAGAATCCGTGTTTTTATAAAAATAATCAGTTGTAGATTTTCTTGGAGCTGCCAAAACAATATGACAATCGGAATTCGTAAGCACGATTTTTCTACTTTCTAAGTAATCATCTTGTGGCGCTACTTCAAAACCGCGTAATCGATACGATTGAATATTATTTGCCTTAGCAATTTTAGGCGCAACACTGTATTGGTTTCTAATTTCCTTTACTTGTGTAGGACGATGCTCGTGATACATATTTGTTGACATTCCGTCAAAACCTACTGTACCAAATAGCTGCTCATAATACAAATCCCCGTTAGGTTTACGGAATTGTATATGACGTTTATGTGGGATATTTCCCAATTTATGATATATTGGCATTGTGATTAATTTTTATAAGAAAATTAAATATATGTCTAAGAACCAATTTTGTTAGAAGATAGAAACGTATTGGTAAGAAATACCTCTCACTCAGGATTTCTCTTGATGAGGAACTTAAGATGCGCTAATAAACCGGACCATTTTTTCATCCTTACAAATATCGTAATTTTTTTTTAAAACCAAAATCCTACTGAAAACCAGGTGTGGTGATCTTTTGTTTCGGGCGACCAAGAGTGCTTTATTTCAACAGGACCTATCACGGTTTCCATGCCATAACCTATGGAATATCCAGAATACTTAGGTTCGATTAGCCAAGTATCTACATTATCGAAAATATTATCTCCAATATTAGCAAAATTAGCACTAAAATTAAGATGGTGTTTTTTAAAGATTTCATAATCTAATTTTAAATTCAGTTTCAAATAACTATCGCCACCTAAACTTAAATAATCATATCCATAAAAAGGTCTGATATTATTCACCTGTTGAAAACCATAACCTCCTAAAACAAAGTCAAAATAAGAAACACTTCTTTCTCCAAAAGCAAAACCTCCTTCTGATTGAAGTATAAATGTAGTGTTTTTAAAAAAGGGTTGGGCAAAACTAAAATCTGCCTTTGCAATTGAAAATCGCTCAAAATTATTACTATAATCTGTCGAATAAGCGTAATATTTCAGTTCGGAATTAAAATTCCATCCTGATTTTGGAAAATATTTTTTGTCAAATGAATCATATTTCATAAATCCAAAAAGCGAAAGGTAATTACTGTCCTCAATAACTGGTGATGTATTTTCAGATGTTTCGGATTCTAATCGTAGAAATTTATATTCTACACCTGCTCCTAATGAAAATTTTTGTGCGAAAATCGTTTGCATATAAGCTTGATTACTTAAGTCAAAAAAATCAACATTAATAGCATTAGCTGTTGTATTAAAAATTGGATTATCTACAATATTGCTTGTAATATTTCTGTTGAAAGTTGTTAATCTAGAATTAAAACCAAAACTCCAATAAAATCCGTTATCAATATAATAATCGAAATTGTATCGAATATTATCCCCTAGAACCAAATCAAAAGAAGCCACATCGTTTTTTGCTATGAGACGTTTTTTAGTGTAATTCAACAAAATCCCACTTTTGAACAAATCATCGTAATGCAAACCAAATTTTAAAAACGTATGTACTTCATTTTCTTTTAAGTTGATCAATAATTTATCACCCCCTTCATGTTTTTCAAACGCATAGGATATAGCGCTAAAGTTTTGTGTGGCATTTAAGTTTAAAATGCCTCGCTGCAATTGATTTACGGCGATTTTACTATTTTTTTTAAATTTTAATTTACCAATGATATAAGATCGTGTGAAATTTTCGAGCTGGTTAATTTCAATATCCGTAATTAAAATAGAATCTTGTTTGGTGATTTTTGATGAATTTCTTGAATTCAAACCACTAAATGGAGTTAATTCTTTAATAAATTTCAATGCCTTTTCCTTGCCTTTTTTTATGATTTCCTTACCCCTTTCAAAAGCTACAACTGTGAAACCTTTAATATCGGGTTTGATGTAAATATCGGTAGCTTTTTGCTTTCCTTCCATTTTTTGGATCATTGAAAAATTATTGATTTGAGCCAATACAGAAGTCACATCTTTTAACTCATTTCTTGTTCTTAAACCATCCTGAACATCGACACCAATTACAAAATCAACTTCTCTAGCTTTTAATTCTTCAATAGGATAATTATCCACAACACCGCCATCAATTAAAAGTCTTCCATTAATTTCAAATGGACTATATAATGTAGGCAACGCACCACTAGCAATCATACTTTGTGCTAAGATTCCTGAATCTAAAACTACCTTCTCACCCGTTTCTGCATCTGTTGCAATGCATAAAAACGGAACGGGTAACTGTTTAAAATCACGAACATGACTTACATGTTGTGTTAAAGAAGACAACAAATTGAAATTGTACAATCCTTTAGAAAGTCCTTTCGGCAATCCCAATTTAAACTTGTTAAATGGAAGCGTTAAAGCATAGATCTCGTCATTTCGCTTTTCGTAAAAAGATTTAGCTTCTCTTGGTGTATAATCTTGAAGTAAGGCATCAATATCTACATTTGAAAAAATAGAATCCAATTGTTCGGCGTTGTACCCCGATGCATACAATCCACCCACAATGGCACCCATACTAGTTCCTGCTACATAATCGATTTTTATTCCTAACGAATCGATTACTTTTAGCACGCCAATATGTGCCAATCCTTTTGCACCACCACCACTAAGCACAAGTCCAACTTTTGGTCGCGGGGTTTCTTGTCCTAAGCTGATTTGGGTAAAAATTAGTAGGCTTACAAACAAGAAGAGTTTTTTCATTATTTATTTTCAGATTGAATTGTCTTGTAAAAGTCGGAAATTTTTTTGGCTTTTGAAACACCTACAACTTCAGAAATTGCTTTTTCGTCGGCATTTTGCAATCTTTTAACACTTTTGAAATGTTTCATTAAAGTAATCATCGTTTTTTCACCGATTCCTGGAATACTTTCCAAACTATTGGTTAAAGCCGATTTACTTCTTTTATCGCGATGATGGGTAATTCCAAATCGATGCGCTTCGTTTCGTAAATACTGAATCACTTTCAAGGTTTCCGATTTTTTATCCAAATACAACGGCACCGAATCACCCGGATAAAACAATTCTTCCAAACGTTTTGCAATTCCGATAATGGCAATTTTTCCTCGTAATCCTAAATCATCAATACTTTTTAAAGCCGAAGATAATTGCCCTTTTCCACCATCAATAATAATCAATTGCGGTAAAGGTTGATTTTCATCTAACATGCGTTTGTATCTTCGATACACCACTTCTTCCATCGAAGCAAAATCATTTGGACCTTCAACTGTTTTAATGTTGAAATGACGGTAATCTTTTTTACTTGGTTTCCCATCTTTAAACACCACACAAGCCGAAACAGGGTTAGTTCCTTGAATATTCGAGTTATCGAAACACTCGATATGTCTTGGCTCTACTGATAAACGCAAATCTTTCTGCATTTGTGCCATGATACGATTCGTATGACGTTCTGGATCAACGATTTGAATTTGCTTTAATTGATCTAATCGATAAAATTTGGCGTTACGCTCTGATAAATCTAAAATTTGCTTTTTATCACCTAATTGAGGTACGGTTACTTTTACATTTTCTCCTAAATCTATTGCAAATGGAACGACAATTTCTCGGGCATTCAAATGAAAACGTTCGCGTAATTCAACAACGGCTAATTCTAGTAATTCTTCGTTGGTTTCGTCTAATTTTTTCTTCAATTCTAACGTGTGCGAACGAACGATTGCTCCATGCGAAATCTGCAAAAAGTTCACATACGCCATCGTTTCATCGGAAATAATCGAAAACACATCCAAATTGGTAATTTTCGGATTCAAAACCGTAGAACGCGATTGGTAATTTTCTAAAACTTCAATTTTTTCTTTGATTTTTTGCGCTTCTTCAAACTTCATTTCCATCGCCAAATCGGTCATTAATTTCTTGAAATCTTTCAAACTTTCTTTGAAATTTCCCTTTAAAATTTGACGGATTTTTTCGACTTGATTTTGATAGTTTTCAGCCGTTTCATAACCTTCACAAGCGCCTTTACAATTGCCAATATGATATTCCAAACACACTTTAAATTTTCCCGTATCAACATTTGCTTTCGATAAATCGTAAGTACAAGTTCGTAATGGATACAATTCTTTAATTAAATCTAAAATCGTATGAACCGTTTTAAAACTGGTGTAAGGTCCAAAATATTCCGAACCATCTTTAATCATTTTTCGGGTAGAGAATATTCTTGGAAATCGTTCATTTTTAATACAAATCCAAGGATACGTTTTGTCATCGCGAAGCAAGACATTGTAACGCGGTTGCAGCTTTTTAATCAGGTTGTTTTCCAACAATAATGCATCGGTTTCCGTAGGAACAACAATGTGTTTTATCGTAACTATCTTCTTAACTAAAACCGAAGTTTTATAATTATCATGATTCTTAGTAAAATACGATTGAACACGTTTTTTTAAGTTTTTCGCCTTCCCAACATATAGAATTTTTCCTTCCTTATCATAATACTGATACACACCCGGATTATCAGGTAAAGTTTGGATTTGAAGTTCTAATGGTGTTTGCATTTTATTGAAAGATGATAGAACAAAGATAATAGAATTGTTTTAATTGGCACGCAGATGAAACGGATGCTTTGCAGCGCAAATTGGACGGATTTTAAAAATTGCGAACTTGGCGTAAATCTTTGCGCTCTTTGCGATTAAACTTTTTATTTTAAATCTGTATCCCAATAAAAAATTGATTTTTGAACTTGAACTTGCCCTTGTTCTTGAACTTTTCGTATTTTTAACACCTTAGAATCAACCAAATGACAGCCTCAAAACCACTTGTAATACTAAAAGAAACCATTTTAGCGGGCGAAAGCAAAACCATTAACATGGAAATTGCCAAGTTGCACACCATGAACAAATTGAAAATTCCAATAATTGTGGAACGTTCAAAACTTGATGGTCCAACGGTTTTATTCACGGCTTGTTTGCATGGCGATGAAATCAACGGAACTGAAATTGTGCGTCAGTTAATTATTCAAAAAATCAACAAACCAAAACGTGGCACAATTATTTGCATCCCAATTATTAATATTTTCGGATTTGTCAATCAAACGCGTGAATTTCCCGATGGTCGCGATTTGAATCGGGTTTTTCCTGGAAGTAAAACAGGTTCTTTAGCCAGTCGTTTTGCGTATTACATTTTGAAAGAAATTATGCCTCATGTAGATTATGCCATCGATTTTCATGCTGGTGGTGCGAGTCGTTTTAATGCCCCTCAAATTAGAATTGTTCCAGAAAATTCAGAATTAAAAGAACTTTCGGATGTTTTCAATGCGCCTTTTACCTTGTATTCGAAAAATATTTCAGGTTCGTTTCGAAATTCTTGTGATAAATTAGGGGTTAAAATGTTGCTTTTTGAAGGTGGAAAATCATTGGATTTAAATCTTCAAGTTACCGAAGAAGCGGTAGAAGGAACTAAACGATTTCTAAACCATTTAGAAATGCTAAATCCGAGAAAAAAAGTAACTAATCCTCAAAATAAAACCATTTATATTGAAAAATCGAGTTGGATAAGAGCGAAATATTCCGGTATGTTTCATGGTTTAACAACAATTGGAAGTTTTGTCAAAAAAGGCGAATTATTAGCTACTATTTCTGATCCATATGGAAAAATCGAACATAAAGTAAAAGCATCACATGAAGGTTATATCATCAATGTAAATAACGCTCCGATTATTTACCAAGGCGATGCTATTTTTCATATCTCAACCCAGTTAGAATTGGAAAGCTAACAATTATCATATTTTTATTGGTATATCCACTGTAAATTCGCCAAAAATTTTTAGGTATGAACTTCTGGAAAAAATTAACACAAGAAGAAAGAAAAGCCCGTATTGAAAAGGCTTTACACGATAATGTAAATTTCTCAAAAGACGCTTCATTAGGATATCCAGCGTCTAAATTAGATAATCGCGTTTTTTATGATGATGCGCCTTTTTTAAAAGATGCACCAACACTTCAAACTTATGTTGCCAATCCAAATAATATTGGGTGTCATACTTTTGGCACTTCGGAAAAAGCATTTTATGGCACACAAGAAATTGAGCGTGAAGTTTTAAACGTCATTGCGGTTGATATTTTTAAAGCCAAAGAAAACGAATTTGACGGTTACATCGCTCCTGGTGGAACGGAAGCGAATATTCAAGCGATTTGGGTTTTTAGAAATGAATTCATGCATAAATTCGATGCGAAATTAGAGGAAATTGCCATTTTAGCTTCGGAAGACACACATTATTCCATTCCAAAAGCTTCTAATTTATTGCAAATCGATTGGTTGAAAATTCCGGTAGGGTTTGAAAACCGTGAAATTGATCCGATTGCTTTAGACAATATCATTTCGGAAGCTAAAAATAAAGGAAAAAAATACTTCATTGCCGTTTCCAATATGGCGACTACAATGTTTGGTTCTGTGGATAATCCGGATGTGTATACTTCTGCATTGGAAAAAAATAATGCGACGTATCGTTTGCATATTGATGGCGCTTATGGCGGATTTGTGTATCCGTTTAGTAATCAAAATTCAAAAATTAACTTTAGTAATCCGAAAATTAGTTCGATTACCATTGATGCGCACAAAATGTTGCAAGCTCCTTATGGAACAGGTGTTTTTGTTTGCCGAAAAGGTTTAATCGAAAACGTATTAACCAAAGAAGCAGAATACGTAGAAGGCATGGATTTAACGCTTTGCGGAAGTCGTTCTGGAGCGAATGCGGTTGCAGTTTGGATGATTTTATTTACATACGGTGCTTATGGATGGTTTGAAAAAGTGAGTATTTTGCAAATGCGTACTCAATTTTTATGTAACGAATTAGATAAACTAAATATCCAATATTTCCGTGAACCGTTTATGAATATCGTAACGATTCATTCGGAATCTATTCCAGAAAAAATTGCTGAAAAATATGATTTGGTGCCACAACAACACAACGAAAATAACAAATGGTACAAAATTGTGTTAATGGATCACGTAGAAGTAGAACATTTGACTAAATTTATAGACGAATTAAAAGCGTCTGTAAATGGATAAGAAATCGTTAAGGCAAAAGGCAAAAGTTGAAAGGCAAAAGTTAACTCAAGAAGAAATCGAAGACAAAAGTTTGGCGATTGCGAACCAATTGTTGCGTATGGACATTTGGGACAAATTGTATTATCATTTGTTTTTAACGATTGAAGAGCAAAAAGAAATCAATACCGAATATATTCTTCAAATTTTAGCGGGAAAAGATAAAGAAATCGTCATTTCGAAGTGCGAATTTGCTACTTTAGGAATGATGCATTTTTTATTAACCGATAATACCAAAATCAAAAAAAACAGTTACAACGTTCCAGAACCGGTTGATGGTTTAGAAGTTCCTGACACGAAAATTGATGTGGTTTTTGTACCGCTTTTAGCCTACGACAAGCAAGGAAACCGCGTGGGTTACGGAAAAGGTTTCTACGATAACTTTCTAAGCAAATGCAAGCCCGAAACGATTAAAATTGGATTATCCTTCTTTCCTCCAGAAGAAAAAATTAACGATGTTTCGGAAAATGATGTAAAATTGGATTTTTGTGTGACGCCTGAGGGGATTATCTCATTCTAAAATTCATAATCAATTCTACTAAGCCATAGATGAAAATATGGGTTATAACAAAAAATCCACCTGATAAAAGAACTGCTAATGAATTTCCTCCTTTGAAATTATCTTCATCTAAAAAAACATAAAACATCAGAAAGAAATAGATCAAAAAAATAATCAAATTCACTTTATAAGTAGTTCTTTTAGTAAAAATTAATCCCAAAAGAAAATAAGCAAATACCGAAAAATACACAAAGTATAAAAGTGTAAATTCAGAATCTGTAGGAAACATTATTCTTGAGTTTGATTAGTTTCTTCCTCTTTATCCGCATGAGCAAAAGCTCTTTTGTTAAATACGATTAAAATCCCAACACCCGTTGAAATCGCCACATCGGCTACGTTGAAAATAGCGTTGAAGAAAGTGAAGTGTTTTCCACCCCAAATTGGCAACCAAGAAGGTAAATTACCTTCCCACATTGGAAAATAGAACATATCTACTACTTCTCCATGGAACCAAGTCCCATAAGGTTGGTCTGAAAAAGCGGTTGCAACTTGATGATAACTATCGTTAAAAATAACTCCGTAAAAAACAGAATCGATAATATTTCCTAAAGCGCCGGTGAAAATCAAAGCAATGGCTACAATTAAATAATTTGAAGCTTTATTTTTAACCGAATCCCATAACCACCAGGCGATTCCACCTACAGCTACAATTCGGAATAAGGTTAAGATTAATTTCCCATGTTCACCTGGAATTTCTGCTCCCCAAGCCATACCTTCATTCTCTATAAAATGAATTTGAAACCAATCTAAACCCATTACTTTTATGGATTCTCCAATAAAAAAATGTGTTTTGATATAGATTTTTGAAATCTGATCAATTAATAAAATAGCAATGATTAATAAATAGGCTTTCTTTAACGACATGTTCAATTTTTTTGCAAAAATAGTGGAATTTATCAAATAAAAAACGCCCCAAACGGAGCGTTAGTATAATTTTGTAAAAAGATTAACGTTGCAAGTTTTTTGCCTCGATACTCATAGTGGCATGAGGAACGATTTTTAATCTTTCTTTATTAATTAATTTGCCAGTAACCTTACAAATACCATAGGTTTTGTTCTCGATACGAATTAAGGCATTTTTTAAATCTCTAATGAATTTTTCTTGACGAATAGCTAACTGCGAATTAGCTTCTTTGCTCATCGTTTCGCTTCCTTCTTCAAATGCTTTAAATGTTGGCGATGTATCATCAGTTCCATTATTTAAATCATTCATATAAGCACTTTTAATTAGCTCTAAATCGCTTTTAGCTTTTTCTAATTTAGCTTGAATTAACGCTTTGAATTCAGCTAAATCGGCGTCTGAATATCTAATTTGCTCCTCTACCATAATTTCAATATTTTTTATAGTTATACGTCGATTAAAAGCTTTTGGCTTTTATTTTGAAATTAATATACTTGTTTTAATATCATCAAACTCAATTTCTGTACCATTTTCAAGGTTTTCAACAAAAATTAAATTTTCAGTTAATGTTTCTGACTTAATATACGATTCATTAGCTAAAACGGCTTCCTCAACTTGCGAATTTTTATCCATTTTAACCGTAATCTTATCTGTTACTTCAAAACCAGAATCTTTTCTGATATTTTGAATTCTATTGATTAATTCTCTCGCAATCCCTTCTTTTCTTAATTCATCGGAAATGGTAATATCTAACGCTACTGTAATTCCGTTTGAATTGGCTACTAACCAACCTGGGATATCTTGCGATGAAATTTCAACATCATCTTGTGATAAAGTTATACTTTTTCCTGCAATATCCATAACTAATTCGCCATCACGCTCTAATTTAGCAATTTGCTCTTGTCCAAAATTTTGTATCTCTTTGGAAATCAATCCCATATCTTTGCCAAAACGAGGACCTAATGTTTTAAAATTAGGTTTAATTTGCTTCACTAAAACTCCAGAAGCATCATCCAACAACTCTACTTCTTTCACATTTACCTCCGCTTTAATTAAATCAGAAACCGCCTCAATTTCTGCACGCTGATTATCATCAAGTACAGGAATCATAACCCTTTGCAACGGTTGACGCACTTTAATCATTTCCTTCTTACGAAGTGATAAAACTAATGAAGAAACCGTTTGCGCTTTCATCATTTTGCTCTCTAACGATTTATCAACAAAGTTTTCAACCATTTTTGGAAACTCGGCCAAATGTACGCTTTCAAACGACTCAGAACCTGTAGCTTGTGTTAAATCTCGGTAAAGTTTGTCCATAAAGAACGGTGCAATTGGAGCCGAAAGCTTCGCAACCGTTACCAAACAAGTATAAAGCGTTTGATACGCTGCGATTTTATCTTGCGCATAATCGCCTTTCCAGAATCTTCTTCTACACAAACGAACGTACCAGTTACTCAAGTTTTCTTGAACGAAATCGGAAATAGCACGAGCCGCTTTTGTTGGTTCGTAATCCGCGTACGCTTCATCTACCAATTGAATTAAAGTATGTAATTCCGATAAAATCCAACGATCAATTTCTGGTCTTTCGTTTAATGGAACTTCTGCTTCATCGTATTTAAAACCATCGATATTCGCATATAAAGCAAAGAACGAATACGTATTATAAAGGGTTCCAAAGAATTTTCTTCTTACCTCAGCAACACCTTCAATGTCAAATTTTAAGTTGTCCCAAGGATTTGCATTGGAAATCATGTACCAACGTGTAGCATCTGGACCGTATTCAGCCAAAGTGGTGAATGGATCTACTGCATTTCCTAGACGTTTCGACATTTTTTGTCCATTTTTGTCTAAAACCAATCCATTTGAAACTACGTTTTTGTAGGCAATTTTGTCGAAAACTAAAGTTCCGATTGCATGTAATGTATAGAACCAACCACGAGTTTGGTCAACACCTTCGGCAATAAAATCAGCTGGAAACGCTTTATTTTCGTCGATTAACTCTTTATTTTCAAATGGATAATGCCATTGTGCATAAGGCATCGCGCCTGAATCGAACCAAACATCAATTAAATCCGTTTCACGTTTCATTGGTTTTCCTGTTGGAGAAACTAAAACAATTCCGTCTACTACATTTTTGTGTAAATCCACTAAATCGTAGTTAGCTTCGCTCATGTCGCCAATTTTGAATCCTTTGTATGGATTTTCAGATTGGAAACCTGCTGCGATGGATTTCTCGATTTCGTTGTACAATTCTTCAACTGAACCCACTAACATTTCTTCAGTTCCGTCTTCACTTCTCCAAATTGGCAAAGGAATTCCCCAATATCTTGAACGCGATAAGTTCCAATCATTCGCATTTTTCAACCAATTTCCAAAACGACCTTCTCCTGTAGCTTTTGGCTTCCAGTTGATGGTGTCATTTAAGTCGAACATTCTATCTTTAATTTCGGTTACTTTGATGAACCAAGAATCTAATGGATAGTATAAAATTGGTTTGTCCGTTCTCCAACAATGTGGGTAACTGTGAACGTATTTTTCAACCTTAAAGGCTTTGTTTTCTTCTTTTAATTGGATAGCGATTTCTACGTCAGCTGAACGTTCTGGCGCTTCTCCTTCGTTGTAATATTCGTTTTTAACGTATTTCCCTGAAAAATCACCTAAGCCTTGGATGAATCTTCCTTGTAAATCTACCAACGGCACAGGATTTCCGTTTTCGTCTAAAACTAACATTGGTGGTACTTCAGGAGTAGCTTCTTTAGCCACTTTAGCATCATCTGCTCCAAATGTTGGTGCGGTGTGTACAATTCCAGTTCCATCTTCTGTAGTTACGAAATCACCAGAAATTACACGGAATGCATTTTCTGGATTTTGATAAGGTAACACTAATGGCAATAATTGTTCGTAACGAATTCCTACTAAATCAGCGCCTTTTGCTTCGGCAACAATTTGATAAGGAATTTTTTTGTTTACTGTCTGAATATCTGAAGCTTCAATTAAATTTATTGTTTCTTCATCAAAATTATATCCTACATCACTATATTTTGAATTATCGTAACCTTGTGTCTTTTTTCCTACTTTAATATCAAATAAATTTCGGAAATCAACATCAGTAAACTTTTGCCCTGTTATTGCCTCAATTCTTCCTATTCCATCATATTCACTATTCAAATTAGAAAAATCAATTGTTAAAGGAACTTGAAAGAATTTTCCTTTGAAATGCTTTCCAACTAAATTTTTTGCCAATATTACATTGATTTGTTGTCCTGTATATTCATTAAATGTTTTCACTAAAACATAATCGATTTTTGGCCCAACAGTTAATGCCGTATTTGATGGCAATGTCCAAGGAGTTGTCGTCCAAGCTAAGAAATGAACCGTTCCAAAACCTTGCAAGAAACTTGGTAACGTTTCGTCTTTTGCTTTGAATTGCGCTACAATCGTAGTATCCGTAACATCACGATATGAACCTGGCTGATTTACTTCGTGCGAAGACAAACCTGTTCCCGCTTTTGGCGAATAGGGCTGAATGGTGTAGCCTTTGTATAGTAAATCTTTGTTGTAAATTTGTTTCAACAACCACCAAACGGTTTCCATGTATTTGGATTTGTACGTCACATACGGATCTTCCATATCAACCCAATATCCCATTTTTTCGGTAAGGTCGTTCCAAACATCCGTGTAGCGCATAACGGTTCTTTTACACGCTTCGTTGTATTCGGTAACCGAAATCGTTTTTCCGATGTCTTCTTTAGTGATGCCTAATTCTTTTTCGGTACCTAATTCTACTGGTAATCCATGCGTATCCCAACCTGCTTTTCGCTTAACTTGGTAGCCTTTTTGAGTTTTGTAACGACAAAAAATATCTTTAATCGCACGCGCCATTACGTGGTGAATTCCAGGTAAACCGTTTGCAGATGGTGGTCCTTCAAAAAACACGTAAGGTGTAGCTCCTTCACGAGAAGTTACCGATTGTTCAAAGATGTTGTTTTTTTTCCAAAAATCAAGAACTTCTGATGCTACTGTTGGCAAGTCAAGTCCTTTGTATTCAGTAAATTTTGTACTCATTTTGTCGCTTTCTTAAATCAATTTGCGAAGGTAATGATTTAAAGGTAAAAGGCAAAAGGTAAAAGGTAAAAGTTAAGAATTAGGAAAAAACTTCTTTTAAAACTTCTAACGATTTTGGTTTTTTGAAGCCTTCGAGATGTAACATATAGAAATCTAAGAGGATTTTCAATAGAATTTGACGTTCTATCCCAGCAAAAGTTTTTTGATTGGAATCAAATTTTAATTCGATTAATCGTTTAAACAATTGTGTTTCATGTGCTGAAAGTGTATTTACCGATTGAAATGGAGTAAAAAACGCTTCTTTCACATCGAAAAAATGGAAATCTATTTCGGAAACATCGGGATAAAAACCTAAGAATTTGGTCATTTCCATCATCAAAATTAGATGAAAATTTGCCGCTTCTTCATGAGTATCTAACCAAAGCAAAGCGGTTTCTAAAAACGAAAAAAGATTTTCATTTTTCTCTTCTTCGTGGATGCTGTGATGTAAAATTTCGGAAAGAAAAATTACGATAGTGCTTTTGACAATATCGGTATTAATCGAATGAAAACTATGTGCTAATTTTATTTCTTTAAAATGTTCGAGTGTGCCTTTATTTTTATGATTCGCTTCGATTTCAATAATTGTTAACGGTTGAAAATACGCAATTTTTTGATTCGCTTTTTTGTTAGAATAAGCGCTTTGTACAAAATAACTTTTTAAACCATCGGATTGTGTTAAACACTTTACAATCAAGCTTTTTTCTTGATATTTTAGGGAAGAAAGAACGATAGCTTTAGTTTTGACTAGCATTTTTCAGTTTATTTTCGTTAACAGAAACTAATACAAAAGTAATTAGAACAAACTGGAAAGGCATCATGTATCGGGAACAATTTACTGGACCAGTTATCAGAACATAATAGCCAATAAAAACAAAGAAAAAATATTCGGAGAAACTTCTTTTTTTAGTTGAATAGAATTTAAAAAAATGAAACCATTTAAAAAGCAGTACGAGAAAAATTGGAACTAATAAAAAATAGACAAGTAGTAATGATTTTTTGGAAAACAAAGAAGAAAAAGGTTTGTTTCCATTCAGTATTTCAAGAAAACCTTGTCTACCATCTTCTTTTGCAATAAATGTCATTAAATCAAATCTTCCTGGGTCAAAAACACCTCGAATTCCTGTTGAAATGTGATAAAAAGTATACGGAATGAAATTGGCTTTTATCTCATTATAAGCAACTAACTTAAGAAAATCGTTGGTTTCTTTTTGATTTTTGTCTGTTAATGAAGTATTTATATTTGAAATCCATTGATCAGCAATTTCTTTTGATTCGTTTTTTGCTTTAAAATAATATAAATTGTAATAAATGAGATTTTGATTTTCCATTGAGGAAAAGTGTTTGTAACCAAATTTATTTTGATTGTAGTTAATATACAAAAGAACCGAAAAAACAGGCAATAAAACCCAAAAATTGAAACGTTTTACTTTGAAAAAATAAATCAACATTAGTGCTAAATTTATAAACACAAAGGGATAAAATACGGGTTTTGTGAATGCCAATATTGTTAATATTAGCTGTGCATACTTAATGTTTTTCCAATGAAAGTGAACGGTATACAAATAAAAAAGTAAAGTAATCAGAAAAAGAATAAGTATTTCAGACATTACTAATTGTGAATATATAAAAATCGAGGGAGTTAATAAAACTATAATCAATAACAAATTCTCATTCTTGATTTTGTAAAAAGCTAATATTTTATAAAAGAAAAGGAAGCTTAAAAATAAAAGTATTGCTTGAAAAAATACAATTACAAAAGGATTAAATGTAAAAGTCAAGGATAAAAATAATGGATAAACAAAAGGTCTTCTACTAATTATTGGGTCTTGAGTATTAATATAATCGCCTTGAATAATCAACTTTGCAACCTCAATATATTCTTCAGAATCTACAAGATTGAAGTTACCATTCCATATTCGTAATAATAGTAGAACAATATAAAATATGATAAACACAAAAATACGCTTCGAGAAATTCTTATTTTTTCTCTTCATGATATTCTTCTTCGGTATTAATAGACCAAATGTTTTCTTTAGATACAATACCATTTTTTATGTTTTGAACAGCTTGCATTGCTGTTAACATAGAATGATCTTGGTTGTTGTATTTATGCATTCCATTTCTTCCTACTAAAAACAAATTTGGAATTGCATCTACAAAATTTCTAATTTTATAAAATTCGTTATACGCTCCAAAATAAGCAGGATAGGTTTTAGGAACTTTAATAACTTTTGCATCCAAAACATTTTTATTAGAATCTATAAAACCTAGCTGTATTAATTCTTGACCTGCTAATACAATTAATTCTTCTTCGTTTAATTGCCAAAGCGAGTCGTTTTCATTGCAAAAATATTCCAACCCTAACCAAATGGTTTCTGTATTGGAAACTAAAAACGGACTCCAATTATTGAACACTTGAATTCTCCCAACTTTTACATAGCTTTCTTGAATATAAATCCAATTATCGTTTAGTTCAATTTTTGTTTTGTCTAATAATATACCAACAGTTATAAAATCGCGATAAACTAAATTATCTGAAATCTTTTTAATATCTAGTGGAATAGCAAAAGAGAAAGCATTGAATAAATCTTTTATAGGCATTGTAGAAATGCAGTAATCAAATGCAATGGTAGATTGTGCTTTTTCTTTTCCTGTTTCTACCAAAGCAAACGTCAATTCTTTTGTTCCGTTGAGTTGAACAACTTTAGTGTTTTTAAGGAGAATTCCTCCTTTTTGTTCCACAACTTCTGCTACTTTAGTCCATAATTGTCCAGGTCCGTATTTGGGATATAAAAAATATTCAATTAATGATGTTTCGGTGTTTTTTTGGTTAATATCTTTTTTTCTGAAGGGCTTTTGGAGAATATCAAAAATGGTTTTGGTTATTGAAAGTCCTTTTATTCGTTGTGCACCCCATTCTGAACTAATTTCTGCACAAGAAACACCCCAAACTTTTTCAGTGTAGTCTTTAAAAAAAGTTTGATACAAACGAACACCAAATCGGTTAATAAAAAAATCTTCTAATGATTTTTCATTTTTTATTGGAAAGATTACACTTTTTAGATAGCTAAAAAGTATTAAAACCGTATTTAAATATCCTAATTTTGAAATCGTTTTAAAGCTTAATTTTATAGGATAATCGAAGAATTTCTTTTGGTAAAAGATTCTTGAAAGTCTTTTTCTAACTAAGAATACAGCTTCTGAATCATTGTTTATTAGGTTAACTTGAATGGTGGAGTGCTGATTTTGATATGAAATTTCTATTTCATTAGTTTCTGAATAAATAGGTAAAATTTCTTGCCACCATTGCATCACTACATCTGATTTTGAAAAAAAGCGATGTCCTCCAATATCAATTCGATTGCCATTGTGATTTTCAGTTCTTGAAATTCCACCCCATAAATCGGTTGCTTCAACCACAACAGGTTGAATATCTGTATGTTTTAGGAATTCATAAGCTGCTGTTAAGCCTGCTGGACCTCCTCCAATGATTAGAACTTTCTTCAAAACACTTTATCTAATAATCATTACTTTTTTCACTGTCGAATCTGTAGCGTCTTCAGAAGCCACAAAAATCATATAAACGCCAGATGCTACTTTGTGCTTTCCAAAGGCTTTAGTATCCCATTCAATAGTTCCTCCAGCAGCTGTAGTCTCATAGACTAAATTTCCTTCAATATCGGTGATTTTAACATTTGCCTTATCGGTTAATCCACTGATTTTTAAAGTCCCTACGAAATTTGGTCGCACTGGATTTGGATATACAAAAACATCACTTAAACTATCATTTGGTTTGGTAGAAGTTCCTAAGAAAGAAACCATTCCTTTATCTGTTGCAAAAAACACTTCACCTGAAACACCATCGATTTCTATATCGTTGATATTATCACTTGGTAAAGGCGAATTGTTTTTGGTAAATCGATAAATGGTTTCTTGTCCATCAGAAGACACTAAGAAAACCCCTCCATCGGCAATGGAAACCCATTTTCTGTTAGCACCATCAACAGCAATATCTAAAATCGTTTGTTGATAAAACAACTCTTGAGCTAAATCACCTTCCTGAATGATAATAGAATTAACGTTTAATTCTGTTTCAGAAATAAAACGATCTACAGAAACAACTCTTAATCCTGCAAAAGTTCCAATCCACAATTGGTTTCTATTATCTACTGCTACACAACGCACATCATTATCCGCTAAGTTTCCATTTGTAGAATTAATTACAATAAATTTATTGTTGTAATTTTCATTAAAGGCAATTAATCCATCATTTAATGAAGGAATCCATTTAGTTCTATTTTTATCTATAGCCATTGGCCCATACCTACCCGTTGAAGCTGTAGGAGCAACATCAGCTAAACTATAGGATTGCCATTGACCACTTGAACCTAATACCTTTATAGCCTTTTCAACAAATGCATTTGTTAACCAGAGATTTCCGTCTTTATCAAAAGCTGGACTGTTTATACGAATATCAACATAACTTGGACTTCCTGGCACAACTAATGATTCTAAACCATTAGGCCCTGTATTTGTATTGTTAAAAAGTTCTATGTTTTCATTTTCTATTTTCAATAACCCTGAAAAATAGGAAGTTGCAAATATTTGATTTGGATTGTTTGGATTAATTACAATATCGCTTATAGACTTAGCTTGAAATAAATCCTCATAAGGGATTAATTCCCAACCAGTATCATTTGAAAATTTACTAATCCCAAATTCATCTAAACCGTAAGGATTATAATCTCGTGAATAATCACCATAAACCGCCCATAGGTAATTAGGCGCTTTTTTTACTCTGAAAATATAATTTCGTACGGGACCATTGGGTGACATTGACTGAAAAACAGTTGGATTTGCTAGAGAGGTTGAAAACAGACCGTCTTTTTCTGTACCAATATAAACTATTCCACTTACTACTGTTGCTGCTTTAAAAATAGCATTGTAGTCTGGAATTTGTGTAATATCAACTAAAACAGTGTATGATTGATTTAAAACAAATACATGATTTTGTGTAGTTACA
>NZ_DITB01000049.1 GCF_002422095.1 Flavobacterium sp. UBA6195 | reverse complement strand
TGAAAAAGAAATAATTCATTTTACACTATATAGATAAGCTACTTTCGTTTGAAAGTAGCTTTTTTATTTTTACATTTGTCAGATAAATAGATTCAAGTAAAAAAATCACAATCTATAAAAGCTTAAACCTTAATTTTAGTATGAGTTTTTTTAAAAAAATATTTTCTTCCGATAAGAAGGAACAAGCTATAAGTGAAGAGGCAAAACAAACTTTAGACAAAGGATTAGAGAAAACAAAGACATCGTTTTTTTCGAAGCTTACTAAAGCCGTAGCTGGAAAATCGAAAGTGGATGCGGAGGTTTTAGATAATTTAGAGGAGATTTTAGTTTCTTCTGACGTAGGAGTTAATACCACCTTAAAGATTATAGAGCGTATTGAAGAACGTGTTTCAAGAGATAAGTATCTTGGAACTGATGAATTGAATGGTATTCTAAGAGAAGAAATTGCAGGTTTATTATCAGAAACTAATTCAGGTGAAGCAACGCAGTTTGAAATTCCAGCGTATACAAAACCATATGTAATTATGGTGGTTGGTGTGAATGGAGTTGGAAAAACCACTACTATCGGTAAGTTGGCCTACCAGTTTAAAAAAGCTGGTTATAATGTAGTTCTTGGTGCGGCAGACACTTTCAGAGCAGCTGCTATTGATCAATTACAAATTTGGGCCGATAGAGTAGGTGTGCCAATTGTGAAACAAAAAATGGGAAGTGATCCTGCTTCTGTAGCTTTTGATACTTTACAAAGTGCAGTCGCTCAAAATGCTGATGTTGTTATTATTGATACAGCAGGTCGTTTGCATAACAAAGTTGGTTTGATGAATGAACTTTCTAAAGTAAAAAAAGTAATGCAAAAAGTGGTGGAAAACACACCAAATGATGTACTTTTGGTTTTAGATGGTTCTACAGGTCAAAATGCCTTTGAGCAAGCAAAACAATTTACTGCTGCAACAGAAGTTTCTTGTTTGGCAGTTACCAAATTAGATGGAACTGCAAAGGGTGGAGTTGTTATTGGGATTTCAGATCAATTTCAAATCCCAGTCAAATATATTGGTGTTGGTGAAGGAATTGAAGATTTACAAGTGTTTAATAAATACGAATTTGTAGATTCGTTTTTTAAATAAGATTTACTACCGTGAAAGAACTTTTAAAATACAGAACAGTACAACTCTTTTTAGTTGCTTTGGTTTTAGCTTTAATTGCTATACCATTTGAAGGATATGATTTTATATTTTTATCTCTTCGATTAACTTCTTTTGCGATTTTTATGTATTTGTTGATTAAATTTACAAGTGGTAAAAAGAAATTAAAAAAATAAAAAATAAATGCTGTTAGTTAATAACAGCATTTATTTTTTGCCAAAATTCGTTATCAAATCCCGAAACAGCAAAGTTTGGATTAGCTGGATTAGAAGCTTCTCCCATTCTCACAATCACTAATTTTCTGCTTGGAACTACATATATTCTTTGATCTGCAGCTCCCATAGCAGCATACATTTCAGCTGGAGCATTGGAAACAATTGACCCAGAAAATAAAGTTTGACTTCCTGGTAACATGTAATTGGACTTACCATTTAACCACCACAAATACCCATAAGATGGATTAATGCTTTGTGAAGTTGAAATACTTTCATTGAAATAAGTTTGATTAATGATTTGTTCGTTATTCCATTTTCCTTTATTCATAGCTAACAAACCAAATCGCGCCATACTTCGGGTGTTACTGTGATAAATTTTATATATAACCCCGTTATTCCAAAATCCATCCATTCCTATTTTGTTTTTTAATTTGGTATTAAAATAATTTTCAAATGTTTGACCACTAGAAGCGGCAACTACATCCATTAATTTTTGAAAAACATTGTGATATGACCAACGAGTTCCAGCGTCAGCTAAATAAGTTAGATTTGGAGTAATTACCAAATCGCTTTCATCATTAATTCCTGATGTCATGGTTAATAAATGACGAGATGTAATTAAATTTTCTTTATTTAATGGCTCGCTGGTCCATCCTGTTCCTAGATATTGTGAAACTCTAGTGTTTATGTTCAATAGATTTTCTTGTTGTGCTATCCCAACTGTACTTGCTACTAATGTTTTACCAGCACTATTCCATTGCCAAGTATCATTTGCAGTGTGGCCATTAAAATAATGCTCCATAACAATTTTACCATTATGTAAAATGATAAAACCTTTGCTGTGTTTTTCTTCTAAATAATTTAGTAAGGGTTGTACTTGAGATTCATTCCACCCAAGTGATGCTACTGTTTTTGTTTCCCAAGTGGATGAACCAATAGGAGGAAAATACATTTTTTCATCAGGAATATTAGAAGACGAATCATCATTACTACAGCTCAGTAGTATTGTGAGTAAAAATAAAGGGATAAGTTTTTTCATATAAGTTTTAAAAAGATTAAACTATTGATTAGACAATAAAAATACATAATAGTTTAATTGATTTGATTTTTTAATTGTAATTTTAGACTTCAATTTTAATGTGCTTTTATGAAAAAAATATTTTTATTAATTGTTTTAACCTCAATGCTTTCCTGTAAACAAAAAATCAAAGAGACTGATATATCTAATTTAAATGGGTATTGGGAAATCGAAAAAGTAGATCTTCCTGATGGCGATAAAAAAGAATATAAGGTAAATGAAACAATAGATTTTTTCAAAATTGAAAATAAAAAAGGCTTTAGAAAAAAAGTAATGCCTCAATTAGATGGAACTTACTTGACCAATGACCTTCAAGAAAACATATCTGTAGTTTTGGAAAACGGAGAAGCTACCCTTCAATACAAAACAAATTATGCCTCTTGGGAGGAAGAAATAATTGAACTAACTAAAGATAAATTAGTAGTTAAAAATGAGCAAGAAATGGAGTATTATTACAAAAGACCTACAAAATTTTCAGTAAAATAAAATGGCTAAGCGATTTAACGAAGAGAGTCCGATAGGAGATGTATTAAAACAATTTATTTATCAAAATAAGTTGGAAGCAGGTATGGATGTAGTGAATGTTCGAGATGCTTGGAAAAATTTAATGGGAAATGGAGTTAACAATTATACAACTGAGATTCAATTAAAAGGATCTACATTGTATGTAGCTTTATCGTCAGCGGTTTTGCGTGAAGAATTAAGTTATGGAAAAGAAAAAATCATAAAAATGATTAATGAAGAGCTCAGAAAAGATGTGGTGACAAATCTAATTTTACGATAAAAAAAGCCCCAATTATTAATAGAAATGGGGCTTCAATAAACTCAAAATTAAAAATTAATAAGATTAAAATTGTGCAGTTTCTGTAGAATTTTTCATAGCTACAGTTGAAGATAATCCTGCGGTCACAGCATTTTGAACTTCATCAAAATAACTTGTTCCAACAAAATTTTGATGTTTTACAGCTCTAAATCCTTCAGCTTGTAAAGCAAACTCTTTTTCTTGTAATTCTGAATATCCTGCCATACCTTTGCGTTTGTATGCTAAAGCTAATTCAAACATTGAAGTATTTAAAGCGTGGAATCCAGCTAATGTTATAAATTGAAATTTATATCCCAATTTAGCAATATCTTCACGGAATGTTTCCATTTGTGCAACTGATAATTTTGCTGCCCAATTGAATGATGGAGAACAATTATAAGCTAATAATTTTCCAGGATATTGTTTATGGATAGCCGCAGCAAATTTTCTTGCTTCTTCCAAATCGGGTGTAGAAGTTTCTAGCCAAACTAAATCAGCATAAGGAGCATATGACAATCCTCTGTCAATTCCTTGTTCAATTCCTGCTTCTACGTAAAAAAATCCTTCAGGAGTTCTCTCTCCAGTAATAAATTTTCTATCTCTTTCATCAATGTCGCTGGTTAATAAATTGGCAGCATCAGCATCTGTTCGAGCCACAATTAATGTTGGAACTCCCATTGTGTCAGCCGCTAATCGTGCAGCAATTAATTTATTGATGGCTTCTTGTGTTGGAACTAAAACTTTTCCGCCTAAATGCCCGCATTTTTTTGCAGATGAAAGTTGGTCTTCAAAGTGAACTCCTGCAGCACCGGCTTCAATCATGCTTTTCATAAGTTCAAAAGCATTTAAGTTGCCTCCAAAACCCGCTTCAGCATCAGCAACAATTGGAACTAGATAATCTTTTTTGTTTTCAACTTTGTTCACAGACTGAATTTGGTCGGCGCGTAACAATGCGTTGTTAATACGCTTAACAACTAATGGAACACTGTTAGCAGGATATAGAGATTGATCAGGATACATTTCGCCAGCTACATTTGCATCTGCAGCTACTTGCCAGCCACTCAAATAAATAGCTTCTAATCCAGCTTCTACTTCTTGAATAGCTTGATTTCCTGTTAGTGCACCTAAACCAGCAACCCAATCCTGATTGTTTAATTTGTTCCAAAGAATTTCAGCTCCACGGCGCGCAATAGAATATTCTATTTGATATGAACCTTGTAGTTCTATTACTTTTTCTGCAGTGTAAGGTCTTTCGATACCTTTCCATCTTGGATTTGTTGTCCAATCCGTAATTAATTGTTGAATTCTTTCTTCAGTTTTCATAATTTTGTGGTGTTTTTAGATAGTTATTATTTTGTAATTATTTATGGATAGACTGTCGGATGTTGCAGCATTCGGCAGTTTTTTTGTTAGTCTATATACTCGTATGCTTTCAAGGTTAAAAATTCGTCTAATTCTGAATTTAATATCATTTCTGTGAAAAGTTTTGTCGCTAATTCAAATTTTCCTGAATTAAATCGTTCTTCTCCAACATAGTCTTTGATTTTGATTAACTCTTCAGAGGTATACTTTTGATATAGTTCAGGATTGCATTTTTCTCCATTTTCAAGAGTAACTTCTTTATGTAACCAAAGCCATAATTGTGTTCTTGAGATTTCAGCAGTGGCCGCATCTTCCATCATATTATATAAAGCTGCTGCTCCAACTCCCATAAGCCAAGATTCGATGTATAAAATTCCAACATTGATATTTTTACGGACTCCGTTTTCTGTTACGGTTCCTTTCGGAAGTTCTAACAATTGTTCTTCTGTTATATTCAATTCAGCTCTTTTAATATGCATTTGGTTTTTTGTTGGCATATTTTCGTTGAAAACTTTCATTGCTAGCGGTACTAATCCTGGATGAGCTACCCAAGTGCCATCGTGTCCGTTTTTAACTTCTCTTTCTTTATCTGATTTTACTTTTTCATATGCTATTTCATTTGCATGTTCGTCATTTTTTATAGGAATTTGCGCTGCCATTCCGCCTATTGCTAGTACATTTCTTTTGTGGCAAACTTGAACTACTCTTTGCGAATAGGCACTCATAAAAGGGCTAGTCATTGTAACTTGGTCTCTGTCTGGAATCATAAAACCAGACTGTAATTTTAGTTTTTTGATGTATGAAAAAATGTAATCCCATCTTCCACAATTTAATCCTGCCATATGATCTTTTAATTCATATATGATTTCATCTAATTGAAAACTTGCAGTAATTGTTTCAATTAAAACGGTTGCTTTTATTGTTCCGATTGGAATTTTGAAGTAGTCTTGTGAATATAAAAAAACATCATTCCACCAACGAGCTTCTTCATAATGTTCTAATTTTGGTAAATAGAAAAATGGAGCTAATTCTTGTTTTATTAGAGTTTCTGCATTGTGGAAAAAGAATAAACCAAAATCTACTAAAGCGCCAGAAAAATTTTTCCCATCTAATTGAATGTTTTTTTCTTCTAAATGCAAGCCTCTTGGGCGAACTAAAAGTGTGGCTGTTTGATTATTTAATTGATATTTTTTTCCATTTTGTTCTATTGAAATGGTTTTGTTTATAGCATCTTTTAAATTTTGTTGCCCATCTAATAAGTTAGACCAAGTAGGAGAGCAGCTATCTTCAAAATCTGCCATAAAGACTTTTGCGCCAGAATTTAATGCATTAATAACCATTTTTCTATCAACAGGTCCTGTAATTTCAACTCTTCTGTCTAGCAAAATTTCAGGGATTGGAGCAGCAGTCCAATTGCTATTTCTTATTTCTAATGTTTCTTTTGGAAAATGAGGCTTTTCACCTAAATCAAAACTTTTTTGTTGTTCTTTTCGCTTTTCTAGTAATTCTAATCTTTTTGGATTGAATTTTACTTGTAGCTTTTCTATAAATAATAAAGCATCATCTGAAAGGATTTCAGGATACTTTTCTTGTTGTTTTACTTGAAGTTGTGAGATATTCGTTTCCATAATTAGAAAGTTTATTTGTTTGATTGGTACAATATTATAAAATTAAAAAATACAAAACAAGCGAACGTTCGCAAAAATGTAAAAAAAAATAAAAAAAACGTTTTTCGCAAAAATGTATTATATTTGTTTTCTCTTGTAAAATGAGGCAAAGAGTAAAAGATTTTTAATTTTTTTTAAATAGTTGATTGATGATTGAAGAAGAATATATCCGTTTGATTTTTGGTTTAAAATTGAAACAAATTAGAACCGATAAAAATCTATCGTTGTTTGGTTTGGCAAAAATGACAGGTTTGTCTAAATCGTATTTAAACGAAATTGAAAAAGGAAAAAAATATCCTAAAAGAGATAAGATTGTACTTTTATCTGAAGCTTTAGAAACAACATACGATCAATTAGTTTCTTTAAAATTGGATAAAAATTTGGCGCCAATTGGAGAGATTTTGCAGTCTAGAATTCTAAAAGAGATTCCATTGGATATTTTTGGAATTAAAGAAAGCGATTTAATTGATATTATTGCAGAAGCTCCTGTAAAGGTTAATGCCTTTATTAGTACACTTTTTGAAATTGCTAAACACTATAATTTAACACGTGAAAGTTTCTTTTTAGCTGCTTTACGTTCATATCAGGAAGCAAATAATAATTACTTTGAAGAAATTGAGCTACAGGTTGAAAAATTTGCCAAAGCATATTCACTAGATTTGAATAAACGGTTAAATTCAAAAGATTTTGAAGAAATTTTAGTTGAAGAATACGGTTACACAATTGAGAATGATGAGTTAGCCCAGCATAAGGAATTGAATAATTTGCGTTCTGTTTTTGTGCCAAGTTCTAAAACTCTTTTGGTTTCGTCTGAAACTGATGATTCGCAACGAATGTTTATTTATGCAAAAGAAATTGCTTATAATTTTTTGAATATAACGGATAGATTGTTTACTTTTTCATGGATAAAATTTGATAGTTTTGATCAGGTTTTAAATAATTTTATAGCTTCATATTTTGCAGGAGCTTTATTAATTCCGCGTAAATTACTAGTTGCATCACTTAAATCTTTTTTTGATAAGAAAACTTTTTCTACTAATGATTTTCAAATGTTGATGGATGGTTTTACAGATTCTCCTGAAACCTTTTATCAACGATTAACGAATGTGTTACCAAAAGATTTTAATCTGAAAAATTTATTCTTTTTGCGATTTAGTTACAAACCTGAACGTACTGATTTTCAGTTGACCAAAGAATTACACATAACAAATTTATTAGAACCACATGCAAATGAACGAAATGAACATTATTGTCGTAGGTGGATATCTTTAAAAACAATTCAAGATTTGACAGAAACAACTGAAAATCATGTATTAGATAGTCAGATATCTTCTTATAATCATACTGATAATGAATATTTTGTAATTTCTTCGGCTACAAAAGATCCTTTTAGAAAAGGTTATTATAGAAGTATTGCATTAGGCATTATGATTAATCAACATTCTTTAAGTAGAATAGCTTTTCTGCAAGATGAAAAAATTAAACGAAGAAAAGTTGGAGTAACTTGCGAATCTTGTTCAATTTCAGATTGTTTAGAAAGAGTTGCACCACCCAAAAATTTGGAACGAAAAGCTCGTTTTTTGCAAACAGATATAGTTGTGAAAGAGATAATGGAAAAATATAGGTAAAAAAAATCCCGATTCAATGAATCGGGATTTATTTATATGATAATTCTAAAAATTAGAATTGCTCTCTTCCTGAAAAATGGAAAGCACTTTCAATAGCTGCATTTTCATCAGAGTCAGATCCGTGAACAGCATTTTCTCCAATTGAAGTAGCATATTTTTTACGGATAGTTCCTTCAGCTGCATCAGCAGGATTAGTAGCTCCAATTAAAGTTCTGAAATCCTCAACTGCATTTTCTTTTTCTAAGATAGCAGCTACAATTGGACCTCTTGTCATAAATTCAACTAATTCACCAAAAAATGGTCTTGCAGCGTGAACAGCGTAAAAAGCTTGTGCATCAGCAATAGTTAATTGAGTTAATTTCAAAGAAACAATTTTGAAACCACCTTCTGTAATCATGTTTAAGATACCACCAATATGTCCGTTTTCTACAGCATCTGGTTTAATCATTGTAAAAGTTCTGTTTGTTGCCATTTTTAAATTTTTTGCAAAGTTACCATTTTAATTAGGTTTTGCAATACTGTTTTTTATTATTTTGTAATTGTTCTAGCTACTCTAAAACCGTAAAACTCATGAGTTTTGTTTGGCTCTGTAGAAATTCTATTTGCTGGGCGAGCATAATTAGGTTGGCTATCCCATGATCCTCCTCTCACACATCTTCTATTTCCCATTTCTGGACCTCTAGGATTATCATTTTTTTTCTAATTTATGAAAATCTTTGTTGTACCAATCCCAACACCATTCCCAAACATTCCCACTCATATCATATAAGCCTAATTCATTTGGGAGTTTTGTTCCAACTGTATGTGGAGTTCCATTACTATTTGATTTATACCATGCTACATCATCTAAGTTGTCGCTTCCGCTAAATTTCAATGATTTTGTTAAAGCACCTCCTCTAGCAGCATATTCCCATTCAGCCTCAGTTGGAATTCTATATCCATTCGCTTTAAAATTGCATATGAAATTAGGTCCTTTTTTTGTGTAAGCGGTTGTAACTTTTCTCTTTTGCTTAGCCAATTACAATAAGCAATTGCTTCATTCCAAGTTACCCCATTAATTGGGTGATTTTCTTGCCATCCCCATTGTGGTTTTTCTGGCATTTTCATTTTGTTTGCTTTAATAAACTCTTTCCATTCCCATACAGTAACCTCAAATTTACTAATCATAAACGAATTTAATTTTACAACATGTTCTTTTTGTTCATCTACATCAGCAACTTTATCGGTTGATTTTGAACCCATTTTGAAAGTACCCCCTTCAATTAAAACAAAATCTGAATTAGTAATTCGATTATTAAAAGCAAAGAAAGCTATTATTGAAACTAATAAAACCGAAAAAATGTAATTTTTTTCATAAGTAGTATTGTTATTTTGGTGCGCAAATATAGTAATAATTTAACATAAGCATTTAAAAATGTTATATTTATGTAAAATATATTTGATATTATGTTAAAAAAATAAATATATTGCTTTTTATCGAATAAAATAGCTTTTTATCGATTATTTTAAATAATAACAATAGTAAAACTTTGATTAAGTGGATTTAAACTTTCAATTAATTTTGTAATTAATGAATTGTTTGAATAAATATCATTATAAAATTCTGAAAAGTTTAAAACTCTTTCTTGTAGAATTCCTTTAGGAAATAAATCAGCTTTAATTTCTAATATTCTATTGATTTTTTCAGATACTATTCTTTTTTCTGCTTTAAGTAATCTTTTTTCTAAATTATTAAGCCCTTTGATTTGTTTTGTTTCTTGAGCTGCAACCGCTCCTAAGAAAGATTTATCAGTTTTAGATGCAATTTCATAAAGTACAATAAACTGATTTTTTAAGACTTCCTTTTGTTCAGAAAAATCAATTGTAAATTGGGAATATTCTTTTGTCTTTAAATCAATAAGTTTTTTTTCAGATTGAAAAATTTCATTCCAATTTACATGTAACTTATCTAATTTCGACACTTGTTTTTCAGTAGCAATCAATACTGAGTTTCTAACTAATAATATTGGAAATGCAATGTTGTTGGCCTCAAACATTGATTTTAATTCCAACCAATAAGCTATTTCTCCACCACCCCCAATATAACACAAATTAGGCAAAATTACCTCTTGATATAAGGGTCTTAAAATAACATTCGGACTAAAGTTTTTAGGGTTGTTTTCTAGTTCCGTAAGAATTTCACTTTCAGAAAAAGATAATGTAGTATTATTAATTTTGTAATTTCCATTTTCAAAAACTATACGTTCTCTTAAATTATCCTGAATGTAAAATAGATTTATTTCTCTAGGATTTACTTGAATAGTATAAGGTTTTAATTGTTCAATAGTTTCGCTTACTTTATCGAAAGAAGTTTGTTGTAACAATTCATTTTTCGCAAATGGAATAAATAATTTTTTAAGCTCTAAGTCGTCTCCATCTAAAATTACTAAACCTTCATTTTTAAATAATTCGTTAGCTAAATATCGAGTTGCATCTGCTAAATTAGGATGCTCTAAATAGGATTTTTTAAATAAGTCTTTCAAATAACTTGCATTATTTCCCAAACCTAATTCTTTGGAAAACGAATCAAATAGTTCCTCCAACCCAGAAGTATCTAATCGACCAACAGGTCCCTTACTTTCTTTTTTCCATTCCATTTTTTTTCCTTTGAAAAGAAAGTAATTGATTTCTTCAAAATCATGATCTTCGGTGGCCATCCAATAAATAGGAACAAAATTCTGTTCTGGATAAGCCGCTTTTAATTCTTTAGTTAAATTTATTACCGAAATAATTTTATAAAT
Source organism: Flavobacterium sp. UBA6195 (assembly GCF_002422095.1). Lineage (GTDB taxonomy): Bacteria > Bacteroidota > Bacteroidia > Flavobacteriales > Flavobacteriaceae > Flavobacterium. Next base: position 6,548 of record NZ_DITB01000049.1, on the reverse strand, counting down.
AAAGTATAGCGGACCCGTAAGTAAATTCAACTGATGTCCAGTAGTGATAGTAAAGGTATTTGTTAGGCTTAAAAGTTCAAGGTTATTTGAAGTTTTCTCTGAAAATTGAAAGTTATTATATTGCTTTTTTAGCGCTTCTACTAAGATTTTTCTGTTTTCAACTGGAAAATTATTCTTTTTTTCTTCGAATTGAAATTTAAAGTTCTCAATTGAAGGAAAACGATTGTACAACGACTTTAATTCAGCCTTTTGGTCTAAATAATCTATGATTAATTTTGAAAAATATCCCGAATTTTGATAGGTTATACAGTCGTTAGGCATTTTGGTAATTTTTTTTGCTAAAATAGTAAATTTCTACATTTTCTATTCGTATTTAACAAGGAGTTAGGATTTGATAAAAAGCCTTACTTTTGCAAAAAAATCATCCTTGAAAAACATCCTCTTAATCACACCACCTTTTACCCAACTGAATACGCCGTATCCAGCAACGGCTTATTTAAAAGGTTTTCTGAATACCAAAAACATTTCGGCTTACCAAATGGATTTAGGAATAGAAGTGATTTTAGAAATGTTTTCAAAGAAAGGTCTAATCGAGATTTTTTCACCCATCATCCATAATCCATCACCCAACACACAAAGAATTTATTCGCTCAAAGACGATTACATCAAAACCATCGATGCTGTAATTGCTTTTCTTCAAGGTAAAAATTCATCGTTAGCGCGTCAAATTTGTTCTGGAAATTTTTTACCTGAAGCCTCTCGTTTTGATCAATTAGACGATATGGAATTTGCCTTTGGTTCGATGGGAATGCAAGATAAAGCGAAACATTTAGCCACTTTATATTTAGAAGATTTATCCGATTTTATTGTAGAATGTGTTGATGGAAATTTCGGATTTAGTCGCTATGCAGAAAGGTTAGGAAGAAGTGCTAATTCGTTTGATGAGTTATACAATCATTTGCAAAATGAATTAACGTTTATTGATGAAATCACCATCAAAATTCTGAAAGAAAGAATTGAAGAAGTACAACCGAAATTAATCTGTTTTTCTGTTCCTTTTCCGGGGAATTTATACAGCGCTTTCCGTTGTGCTCAATTCATAAAAGCAAATTTTTCAAATATAAAAACTGCAATGGGTGGCGGTTTTCCAAATACGGAACTCCGCGAATTAAAAGACCAACGCGTTTTTGAATTCTTCGATTTTATTACACTCGATGATGGTGAATTACCTGTAGAGTTGCTTCATAATTTTATTTGTCATTCTGAACTTATTTCAGAATCTGAATTTAAGCGTACTTTCCTTTTAGAAAACAACCAAGTCGTATATAAAAACAATTCAACTCGTCACGATTACAAACAAAGTGAAGTAGGCACTCCAGATTATTCCGATTTGTTACTCGATCAATATATTTCGGTTATTGAAGTTGCCAATCCTATGCACAGTTTGTGGAGTGATGGTAGATGGAATAAACTCACTATGGCGCATGGTTGTTATTGGGGAAAATGCACGTTTTGCGATATTTCTCTAGATTATATAAAATTATACGAACCCATCGCTGCCAAAATTCTGGTAGACCGAATGGAAGAATTAATCGCTCAAACAGGCGAAAATGGATTTCATTTTGTAGACGAAGCGGCACCACCTGCATTAATGCGTGAAGTGGCATTGGAAATTATCAAACGAAATTTAGTTGTCACTTGGTGGACAAACATTCGTTTTGAAAAAAGTTTTACAGCTGATTTATGTTTGTTATTGAAAGAATCGGGTTGTACTGCTGTTTCTGGTGGATTAGAAGTAGCTTCGGATCGACTTTTAGAATTAATTAAAAAAGGAGTAACAGTTGAGCAAGTAGCACAAGTAACCCGAAATTTTACCGAATCAGGGATCATGGTGCATGCGTATTTGATGTACGGTTATCCAACACAAACCATTCAAGAAACGGTAGATAGTTTGGAAATGGTGCGTCAATTGTTCGAATTAGGTGTTTTGCAAAGCGGTTTTTGGCATCAATTTGCTATGACAGCGCATTCACCTGTTGGAATGTTTCCAGAGGAATTCGGTGTAATTCCTGAGCAAAATAAAATTACGTTTGCTAATAACGACATTAATTTCAAGGATAAAACTGGAATCAATCATGATAAGTTTAGTTATGGATTGAAAAAATCGTTATTCAATTACATGCACGGAATCTGTTTTGATTACGATTTACAAGATTGGTTCGATTTTAAAATTCCAAAAACAAAAATTCCTTCTGATTTTATTTGTAATTGTTTGGAAAAAGAACAAAATTTCACAACAAAACCAAATGCAAAAATCGTTTGGCTAGGAGGAAAACCTCAAACCGAAATCTTTACCAAATCAAAAAAAGGAAATTCTTGGGAAATGATGAAATTAACGTTTCATAACAAAACGCAATCCTACGATATTTCTGTAAATGCCGAAGAGGGAAAATGGTTGATAGAAACTTTAGAACAAATTTCTGTTTACACTGAAAATAAAATAACTTTTTCGCAATTGAAATCAAATTTTGAACAACAATTTGATGATTTTGAATTGTTTTGGTATTCAAAACCGGTATTAACTTTAAGACATTTAGGTTTGTTATCATTGTGAAACCTATAGCATTTTTACAATTTTTATAAGATTTAGTGTTTACGAAAACGTTTTCTTTTCGTAAGTTTACGTCCACTAAAAAAAATCTCATATGGATAACATTTATAAGCTTTTAGTAAACAATTCTGCTCCGTTTGAATTTACTGAAAATAGTCTTCAAAATTTAGATGCCGTAAAGGTTGAAGAAGCCAAGTTTCACGTACTAAAAGATAACAAACCCTACAAGGCTGAAATTGTATCGGCTGATTTTATTTCAAAAAAATATACCGTAAAAATTAACAATAACACTTATGAAGTGGCTATTTCTGGTGCTTTAGATGAATTAATCAAAAGTATGGGAATCGAACGTGGTAGAACAAAAGTGGTAAATGCTATCAAAGCACCAATGCCAGGTTTGATTTTAGAAATCAACGTTTCGGTTGGACAAGAAGTAAAAGAAAACGATCCTTTATTGATTTTAGAAGCCATGAAAATGGAAAACTGTTTTCTTTCACCAAGAGATGGAGTTATCAAATCAATCGCGGTTGAAAAAGGAAACGCAGTAGACAAAGGACAATTGTTAATTGAATTCGAATAAGATGAAAGAAATTAAGAAAATATTAGTTGCCAATCGAGGTGAAATTGCTATCAGAGTAATGAAAACTGCGAAAAAAATGGGAATCAAAACGGTTGCGGTTTATTCGTCTGCCGATAGAAATGCATTACACGTTAAATATGCTGATGAAGCTGTTTTAATTGGAGAAGCAGCGTCAAGTCAATCGTATTTACGTGGTGATAAAATCATTGAAGTTTGTAAAGAATTAGGAGTTGATGCCGTGCATCCAGGTTACGGATTCTTGAGTGAAAACTCAACTTTTGCAGAAGCTTGTGAAAAAAATAACATCATTTTCATCGGACCAAAATCAAAAGCGATTGAAATGATGGGAAGTAAGTTAGCAGCAAAAGAAGCTGTGAAACATTACAATATTCCAATGGTTCCAGGAACAGAAGATGCTATCACCGATATCGAAGCTGCAAAGAAAATTGCAACAGAAATTGGTTTTCCAATTCTAATCAAAGCATCAGCTGGTGGTGGAGGAAAAGGAATGCGTGTTGTGGAAAAAGCAGAAGATTTCGTGTCTCAAATGGATAGAGCAATTTCAGAAGCAACTAATGCATTTGGAGACGGTTCGGTTTTCATTGAAAAATATGTAACCAAACCACGTCACATCGAAATTCAAGTAATGGCAGATAGTCATGGAAATATTGTCTATGTTTTCGAAAGAGAATGTAGCATCCAACGTCGTCACCAAAAAGTAGTAGAAGAAGCACCATCTGCGATTTTGACTCCAGAAAAACGTAAAGAAATGGGTGAGGCGGCTGTAAAAGTGGCAAAAGCTTGTGATTATTTAGGAGCAGGAACAGTTGAATTTTTAATGGATGGCGATCATAATTTCTACTTTTTAGAAATGAATACACGCTTGCAAGTAGAACATCCAGTTTCGGAATTAATTTCTGGATTGGATTTGGTGGAATTGCAAATTCGTGTAGCTCGTGGAGAAGCTTTACCAATGAAACAAGAAGACTTACAAATCAAAGGTCACGCTATGGAACTTCGCGTATATGCCGAAGATCCAATGAATGATTTCTTACCTAATGTTGGTACTTTAGTTAAATACCAATTACCTGTTGGAGAAGGAATTCGTGTGGATAACGGAATCGAAGAAGGAATGGATGTGCCAATTTATTACGATCCAATGCTTTCAAAATTGATTACCTACGGAAATACGCGTGAGGAATCTATCGAATTGATGATTAAGGCGATTGATAATTATTTGGTAGAAGGAGTTCATACTACTTTACCTTTTGGAAAATTTGTTATGGAACACGAAGCTTTCCGTTCAGGTGATTTTGATACTGGATTTGTGAAAGCGTATTATGATGCGGAAAAGCTCAAATCAAAATTAGATACTGAAGCCGAAATTGCAGCTATGATTGCATTTCAACAATACGTTGAAGATCAAAAAGTGTTAAGATTGCCTAACTAATTGGCAAATTGTCTAATTGACTCATTACAAAAAATGGAAGATAAAATTAAAGTATTAAACGATAAAATAGCTTTAGCCAAATTAGGTGGAGGCGAAAAAAGAATAGCAGCACTTCACGCTAAAAAGCGTTTAACAGCAAGAGAGCGTGTCGAATATTTATTAGACGAAGGTTCGTTTGAAGAAATCGGAATGTTGGTAACACACCGTACTACCGATTTTGGAATGGAAAAAGAAATTATCTATGGCGATGGAGTAGTAACCGGTTACGGAACCATCAACGGAAGATTAGTATGTGTTTTTGCTCAAGATTTTACGGTTTTTGGAGGTTCGTTATCAGAAACTCATGCTGAAAAAATCTGTAAAGTAATGGATATGGCAATTAAGAATGGTGCCCCAATGATTGGATTAAATGATTCTGGTGGTGCGCGTATTCAGGAAGGTGTTCGTTCTCTTGGCGGTTATGCGGATATTTTCTACAGAAATGTTCAAGCTTCTGGAGTAATTCCACAAATTTCAGCTATTATGGGACCATGTGCTGGTGGAGCGGTTTATTCTCCAGCTATGACCGATTTTACCATGATGGTAGAAAACAACAGTTACATGTTCGTAACCGGACCAAACGTTGTGAAAACCGTTACCAATGAAGAAGTAACTTCAGAAGAATTAGGTGGAGCAGCTACTCATGCCTCAAAATCAGGAGTTTGTCATATTACATCTCCAAATGGAGTAGAATGTTTAGAAGATATTAAACGATTACTGAGTTATATCCCACAAAATAATAAAGAAACTACTCCAAAATTACCTTATGAATTTCAAGATGAGGTTCGAGAAAAATTAGACACACTTGTACCTGATAGCGCGAACAAACCTTACGACATGCACGAAGTAATCAGCGGAATTATCGATGAAGATTCGTTCTTTGAAATTCACAAAGATTTTGCCCAAAATATTATTGTAGGTTTCGCTCGTTTAGGCGGAAGAAGCATCGGAATTGTGGCTAACCAACCTATGGTTTTAGCCGGTTGTTTAGATGTAAATAGTTCGATTAAAGCTGCAAGATTTGTTCGTTTTTGCGATTGTTTCAATATTCCTTTATTAGTATTAGAAGACGTACCAGGATTCTTACCAGGAACTGACCAAGAATGGAACGGAATCATCACACACGGAGCAAAATTATTATATGCATTCAGTGAAGCAACTGTGCCAAGAGTTACGGTGATTACTCGTAAAGCATATGGTGGCGCTTATGACGTAATGAATTCAAAACATATTGGTGCTGATATGAATTTTGCTTGGCCAAGTGCCGAAATTGCCGTAATGGGAGCAAAAGGAGCTTCGGAAATTATCTTCAAAAAAGAAATTAGTGAAGCAGCTGATCCAGTGGCTAAATTAGCAGAGAAAGAAGCAGAATATGCGGAGTTATTTGCTAATCCATATACTGCAGCGCAACGTGGTTTTATCGATGAGGTAATTTTACCAAGAGATACCAGAAGAAAATTAATAAAAGCGTTTAGTATGTTAGAAAATAAAGTAGTTGATACGCCAAAACGCAAACACGGAAACATTCCATTGTAATTTAAAATAATGTTAAAACTCCCTTTTTAAAGGGAGTTTTTTTTATCTTGCAACCGTCAAATTAGCTACAATCCATCTAAATTAATTCTAAATGAAATTATTCCAAATTATAACTTTTTTTCTATTCTTCTGTAGTAGTGTTGTTTTTTCTCAAAAGACAATTAAACATACAGTGGTTTCAGGTGAATCCATTTATTCTATTGCTAAAAAGTATGATGTAAGTGAATCTGATATTTATGAATTAAATCCAAAATCGAAAGGCGCTTTACTACAGTTAAAAACTGTTTTGTTGATTCCCAACAAAAAATCAAAATCTAAGAGTAATAAAGAAG
>NZ_DITB01000065.1 GCF_002422095.1 Flavobacterium sp. UBA6195 | reverse complement strand
CTCCTTTCCATTGTACTTATACTTATAACTAGTAATAAACAAAGGCGGTACGGGCTTAATTTTTAAAACTTCGGCTTCTTTTGTGTACATCATTTTATCAGAATTATAGCCTGAGTGTTTGAGTCCAAAAGGGTAGTAATGGTTTTCTTCTATAATTTTAAGAACTTTTGTACTTGGGTCTAGGCTGTAGCTTAAGCGTATGTTGCCTAAATGATCGGTGTAATTAAACACGTAATTAAATCGATAACTTGTTCCGCCCATAACTACCATTTCTTCAGTAGCGTTTACATAACCTTCTGCATGTGGAAAAAACTGTAATACAAGGTTTTTATACTGAAAGCCACTTAGATAATCAGTTGTTGTAATTGTTGTTCCCTCGGTAACCGTTTTCTTGAGTTTTTGTCCTGTTGCGTTATAAAGGTAGGCAATTTTGCCATAGGTTCCAAAAATAATTTCTACGGGTAAATTCAAATGGTTGTATGTAATATGGGTTATGCCTTTATTGTCATCATGTGTCATATTGCCATTATCATCATAGGCATAATCATCTTCAGTATCGGAGATACCATCACTATCATCACTAAAACCTTGTGGGTTTGCAGTGGAATCGAAAACACGTAACAGCTGGTTTTTATTAGTATCATCATATAAATAGGTTAAGTTGTCAATGGGGTTTTCAAATTGCATGCCATCGGTGTCCATGGCACCATTTCTAACTAAACTTTTAATGTTTCCGTTTTTGTCATAGCTAAGGTGTTCTAAATAGCTGTTAAATTCGGTGTTGCCTTCTTTGCTGTAATCGGCTTTTAGTAATCGGTTAAGATTATCATAGGTGTATTTGTATTTTCGTTGTATATTATCGGTGGTGGTTTTCCAAAAGGTTTCTGAAATGTTACCGTTGAAAAGAGGAGTGGCGGTTTCTGTATCGTTGTAATTTATTTTAAAGGCAAATAAATCGTTATCGGTTTCCATATTGGTTACATTATTAATTTGTTTTAGCCATCCCCTAATATTATAAGAATAATCAACTTTTTGCAAACCCGTTGCACCAGTTATATCACTACCACCCACATTTTTACTGATGAGCTGTCCTAACTCATCATACGTATTTTTAGTGATTAATTGTTCTGGTAATTGGTTTATTTGTTGTTTATGTACTACTAATTTATCTTGTAAATTGTACTGAAAAATGTCTTTTACTACTATTTCAGTATCATCCGCTATGCGTTTGTGTTTGGTTTGTGTGTATAGGGTTTTTCCAGCCCAATCTAGGTGAGTGTCTATTTGAGTATAGCCACCTAAATGATTGGTAGTTTTGGTATGCACGGGTCTGTATTTGTAATCATACAAGGTATAAGACACCTCGGTAGTACTGCTACTAGCGTTGTCTAATACTTTTACCCATGAGCCAGTTGGCAATCCTTTTACGTTAGTAGCACGTGTTTGATTTTCAATTAGCGATGGTAAATTGCTAGGCGCTCCGCTAAAATCATAATTATCATAGAAGTTTTTTGATAGCACCTCGCTTGCTGTTAAAGTAAAAGGATTGTTTCCAGTATTAATGATGGTTTGCATGTTGCTTCTTTCATTTTGATCTACCGTCATTTGTTTCCACCCGGTTTGAGTAACTCTACCATAAACATCATACTGGGTAATCATCCAGCCTACACTACCATCACCATATGGCGAAAATGCTGGTCCCGTTGCCACTGGTTGGTCTACTTTATCATATACGATATATTCCCATTGTTTACCAGGAAGTTTTTTTTCAACCAAACGATTTCGATTGTCGTATTTGTATTGATAACCTAAATTATTTAAGATGGTTGGGTTTGCCACTCCATCAGCTAAAGGCGGAATTACATAAGTAAGGTTTCCGTATTGGTCATAAATGTAATAGGTGTCGTGTTTATCACCATTATTATAGGTACGTTTTAAAACAACTTTACCACTTTTGTCTTTGAATTCTTCAGTAGTATTGTTTTTATCACTAAAGACTTTCCAATTTTCGTCTTTAGTAATGGTTTTATAAAGTTGATTTGGGTTGTAATATCCTGTACTAACAATAGCGGGTTCATATAGTTTATTAGTAGCGTTCCAATTAGCAATAACTTTAAAGTACTTAACTTCATTTTCTTTATTGGTGAGGTATTCAAATTTAATTTCATTTCCACTTCCCATTTTCCATGGGTTTCCTGGAGCTGCTTGTTTTAAAACCCTGTCTAATGGAGAATTTTCAAGTGCTTTTTCACTGTAAGGGTATAGTGTAGTTTCAAAGTTTGGATTTCCAGTATTGGCAAGATTGGCGGAAGTATAAAAGCTAGCCACTTCAGAAGCTGCAGAAGAGATATAATTAAGAGAACTACCCGAGCTGATATACGGCAAAAACTCTTTGGTTTGTCTGCCAAAGGCATCGTATTCAAAGTGGGTTACAATATCTTTACCGGTATTAGATTGTTTGTGAGCAATTTGCTGAATGGGTCTACCTAAACCATCAAAATAACTGATTTGTACATTGGCTACTTCGCTATCAGGGTTGGAATTAGAAGAACTATTAGGAACTTTATATGTTATGGTTCTGATATAATTCTTATCCGAGCTTTGAGCAGTAACCATAAAAGGAACAAAAATTAAAATTAATCTAAAAACCACGTGTTGTATATTATCTAATTTGCTTAATATGAGTGTCATTATTTTAGTTTTTATAATTGTAAGCATTTTCACTTAAAATATTTCCATTGGCATCTTTTACGTATAATAATCGATTATTATTATCATAATGATAAGTAATAACATCGCACTTAGGATCTATTATTTTTATCAAATTATTTGTTGCCGAATCGTACTCATACGACGTTACCATACTATTAGGATATAAATTTTGATAATAGCATGGACTTGAATTATTTGGCGCACTTGTTCCTTGAGTAGTTGGAAGTTCTAAATTAACAGGATTTTCTATCTTTAAAACCACTTGTAAGTTATTGTTATACTCATATTTGATTTTAGTGCCACTAGAGCGAGATAATAATGTAGGTAGTCCATAAAAATAACTGTAGAAATCAACTCTGTCTTCTAAATTATTTTCGCCATTCCCTTTAAATGCACTTATTTTTTGAGGGTAAATTTTTATACCAAATGGAGCATATGATACCTGTTTTACGTCAAGCTTTAAACCATTCAAATAATTTTCTGTTCTTACTAATGCACCAACATTATGCTGTTGTTGTAATGTATTTAAACTTGATGTTTCTACAGGGGTTAAATTTTGTAACTCTAATGCGTCACTAGGGTAAAATAGTTTTGTACTTGTAGTTTCAGATCTACTATTGGTAGTTGTTATTTCGCTTGGTAAACTTACTTTGTCTGGCTTATAGGTATAATTTGTTGTGGTTGCCACTTCATCCGTTAAGTTAGGCCCAAAATATTCTTTTGTTGTGGTAGAAAGGAGCTTGTAATCATATGACTTGGTCTGATACAAAATATAACTGTTTTTTGTTATATTATAAGATGCAACACAAGGAACATTATACAAATTCGCTATTTTAATGTTACTTGCAACATTACGCTCTATTCCTTCGTAATTATGAATTTTTTCACTTACATTTTTTTTGCTAGAATTAAAGTATCTTTCTTTTTTAAGAATAGAATTTTGATATGAGTCGTTATTTCCAACATCAAAAACTGCATTCAAATCAAATTCACGTTGTAATTCATAGCGGGCATTAGATCCATTTAAAACAAAATTACCATAAGAATAAATTTCATGATTTGATGTCATTTTTGGGTGTGTAGAATAAAATTTTGGAATTGTATTAGCATTTTTGTGAAAAGTAAGTTCTTTTCCTCCTTTTTCAAAGTTGTCTCCACCATAACTAATGGTAACATATTTGTAAGTTGAGCTAGCCATGTCAGTATTGTAAATATTGTTAAGGTTATTAGGGCTGAGTTTATAGACATCGAAAAAAACGGAATAAGAACTTGAGCAATCAAGGGTGGGAACAGTTTGTACATATTTTGGATTAAAAACAAACGTTTCTTGATTTATTTTATCCAACTCGTTGTAATAATATCTTGTAACATTTGTATTGTTATTATCATCAAATGTGTTAACTCTCTTAATTCTAAGACCTGGATAAAAAACAGGTCTAGTTCCTTGAGGTAAATATAGAGTTGTATTTGCAACCACAGAATTTTGAATACCAGCAGCCACAAGCTCTAATGAAACTTTGAAATAATAGCTTCCAGCAGGTAAATTTAAGGTGTAATATTCTTGATGATTAATTGTGGTATTCTCAGTATTAGTAATATATTTTCGTTTTGTTTCTTGGATTATCCAATTTGTTCCATCTTTTTTAAATATTTCAATTTTTACATTATTTTGATGTGAAAAAGGTCCTTTGGCCATTACATTTAACCCTATATTTATTGTTTTATTTGTGTTAAAAACAATAGGTTGTAAATTATTTGGATAATACACTTTTGACAATAATGATGTATTATTACGATTTTCATCTCTGTAATAAACAGTAACATAATGTTTGTTTATAATATCCTGCTCTCCTTTATATGGTAATTCATACTCAAATTCCATTTTTCCTTTTGTTGGATATTGAATGCTTTTTAAAGAACCAATTAAAGAAGCCGTCAAATCTGCTTCTCTGTCTGCAAGTCCAAAAAAGCAATTCTCATTTAACAAATTATTATTCGTAATTGGTAAAAGTGTAGTGTTTGAATTTTTACCATTATAATACCCTAAATCATCTTGAGCAAATGAATTTTTAGATGGAAATAATTCAGGTGTAGTGTAGGTTAACTGATAATCGTATAAAAAAGTATTTGATTTTCCATAAAACTCAACTTTTTGCAAGAAAAATTTATCATCATCTTTAAAATCATTTGATGCTAAATCAGGCTCATTGTTACTATTAAAAAATAGTAAATTGATTTTTTTTAATTGTTGATTATTGTTACTAAAGGTGATTGAATTAAGTTTAATTAATCTATTGCATTTACCTTCATAAGAATAGTTAAACTTTACTTTTTCATTTGTTAAATTATTAGTAATTTCTTTCAAATGAACAATACTTTCCATTTGGTTTATCAAATCTTTTTTTGATTTATTACAAGGGTGATTACCTAAAGGAAAAGCTACAGATGCTGTCTCAACAATTCCAATATTATAATAATCACAACTTCTTATAACATTTTCATAATTGAAATTAATATTTACTCCATTATATAAAGCAACATTATATAAATAAAAGGAGTTTTGAGCATACGGAATATTAACTGTTGATCCAGCTCCACTATTCACCCAAGTCCTTGATGATTCAGAAGCATTTTGTCCTCCAAAATAATATGTATCCCCATTAGGGGTTTGTATTATGAAATAACTTTTATTTCCTTGAACAAATTGAAAACTGATTTTCAATTCTTTATCGTATTTTATAAAGTGAACATTATTATTCACATCTAAGTAAAAACTACCTGAATACCCTAAAAAATTGTAATTAAACACATCAATTTCTGAATCTACTTGAACTCTAGTTAAATAATCCATAAAAATGTACCATTCGGTATTTCTATCTAAATTTTCAAAACCTGATTGCGTTTGTAATTGTCTTACTCCAGTTTTTGCATCTAATTCTTGCTCCGAGAGATAAATTCTATTTTGAGTTGCCGTTATCTCATCTGGCAAATCATTAACAGTTCTTGTTATAACCCCTCCAGGATTTATATTCCAATTAATTCCAGCCCATGTTGGATCTTGGTTTACTTTAACACCATTACCAGAATAATTTAAAGATAATGGTAATTCAAATCCACCTGCTTTATACGTAAACAATGGTATAGTTGGAGAAATAGTTCCAGATGATTCATTTACCTGTACTTCACCATATTTACCAAGATCGTTTGTTGTGGGTGTTTGTGGTGATAATACAGGAAGGTCTGTGCTAATTTCTTGAGCCGCACATCCTAAACTAAAACTTAAAAAGAGAAATATTGTCTTCATTTTTTGTATCATTCTAAAAATATTTTAATTAGTTTTTAATTACTTTAACACCATCTGTACTGGTATCGGTTTTTACCTCAATCACATAAATTCCTTGCGGTAGCCCACTTAAATTAAACGGTATAGTCCTTTCTCCAAATATCTTTACAGATTGGATTCTTCTGCCACTTAAATCATAAAGAGTTGCTGTTCCTTTTTTATAATCATATCCCACAATTGCATTTGTAAAACTTTCAACGGGATTAGGTATAGCTTCAAGAATTTCCTTTTCTTTTTTCTTTTTATCCTTATCTCCAAGCTTTATAACCCAAAAGTCACTTCCTCCAATATTAGAATTTTTATCTCTAGATACTTCACCTTTAGAGGTACCTGCTAGAATATATCCACCATCTCTAGTTTCAAATAGCTTTTTTAATACTTCATCCCCCTTACTTCCAAAAGTTTGTTTCCAAATTATATCTCCATCTACTTTAAGTTTTAAAGCTATGTAGTCATTAATTCCTTCTTTATCTGACTTTCCTATCTTAGATTTAGTCTCTGATTGGGCATAACCTCCTATTAAAAATGTTCCATCGCGATTTTCAACTATTGAAGTTAAGACATCATATTTCCCAAAATTGTAGGTTCTTTGCCATTCAATGCTACCAACCTCATTAATCTTTACTACCCAAAAATCTGTTCCATTCTTATTTGATTTTGTTTTTGAATGTGTTGCTCCTGAATTTGAATTTCCACCAATTATATAACCACCGTCATTAGTTTGAGTTAAGGCAAATAAGTTGTCATCTTTATCTCCCCCTATAGTTTCTTGCCACTGGATATTTCCTTCTTTATCCAATTTTAAAACCCAATAGTCACCAAAACCAAAACTTTTTTGAGACTTTTCACCCGACTCAGGCGAATTAGAATATCCTCCTATTATAAAACCATCATCTTTTGTTTGTTCAATACTTTTTAATTCGTCCTTGTATTTTCCACCAATGGTTTTATCCCATTCTATTTCCCCATTACTATCAAGTTTAACCACCCAATAATCTATACCCCCTCTAGAATCTTCTTGCTTTCCATATTTGTCAACGATTCCTTTATCAGTTGGTTCAGATTTATTAGAACTTGAAGAACCACCTAAAATGTAGCCTCCATCCTTTGTTTGGGCAATACTCAAAAGTATATCCTGACCTGATCCACCAATGGTCCTTTGCCATAATTCTTGACCTCTAGCATCTAATTTAATTATCCAAAAATCTTCCAATCCTTTACTTTCATCCTTTTTATCTCCACTAATTGAAGAAGTTGATGTTCCAGCTAAAATAAATCCACCATCATTTGTGATTTTTATACTTTGTAGCAAATCAACACCATTACCACCAAAACTTTTTTGCCATTCGGGAGTTCCTTTTTCATCCATTTTCCAAATCCAGTAATCAAGATCTCCTTTATTTGATTCTGTTTTATTCCCATTTTTGCTAGAGATAGAACTTCCAGCTAGAATGAAACCATAATCTGCTGTTGATTGAGCATCATATAAAAATTCAGCGTGTTTTCCACCATAGGAATGTTCCCATAAAATGTCTTGGGCATGTAGAGATGTAACTGCCAGGAAACTAGCAATTAAAATGTAGTAGGTTTTGTAATTCATAGATTTAAATATTATTCTTATAATTTGATAAATGTGATTTCATTTATATAAACAAAACAACCGTAGAAATACCTGATTTTCAATCCAACTATTTTTACGGGAGTATCGTTTTTTAACTTTTGCAAATGAAAAAAAAATGAATTGATAAATTGCTGTAGAAAAAATGCAGATTATGTTAAAATTTGAGTTTTTTTTATTTTTTTGAAATCTAATCTATTTCTTCATTTTTTTATTATTATTCATAAATTAGTGTATATTTGCAACGTAATAAAAGTAAACGATTCCGTAAACGATTTTACTTTTTGAGCTGGTAAACAAAGTTTTAGGTTGTTGATTTTCAGGGTTTTAATTTTTAATTAAAATAAGTTTTTAAACTCATAACCCGAAGGTCACAGGTTCGAGTCCTGTTCCCGCTACAAAGAAGCTCCACAGAAATGTGGAGCTTTTTTTTTGAATTATTTGAAATAATGCTTGCTTAAATTAATTCTTAGTTAGTTTTAAAAATAGGACTTGATTTTATTAGTATTTCATTTTTATAAAGTTTTAGCTTAGTCACGCTATGGAACTTTTCATAAAACCTTATTTATTTTAGTTTTTTTAACTTTTTTTCGAAACATGATTTTTATCATATTAAAGGATGTTTTTGTCCTTTAATTTTGACCTTTAAAATGATAGTAACGAAACTATTATTGAAACCAATATTTAAAACTAATTTTTTCTACCATGAGTAATTTTATTAAAAGAGTTCTTGTATTGTGTGTGGCTTGTGCAGCAAGTATTGCATGTAAACAGAACGGTGACTCAACAACCAACTATGCTGATATCTCTGTTGGTGATGAAATGATTGCAGAATTAACAGCGCCTCCATTTGTACCAAAACCTGTTGGAGATCGTCCTGCTAAAAAATTAATTGTAAACATGGAAATTAAAGAAATCGAAGGAGAAATGGCCGACGGTGTTAAATATGTTTACTGGACTTTTGGTGGTAGTGTACCAGGAAGTTTTATTAGAACTAGAGTAGGTGATGAAGTACAATTTACTTTGAAAAATCACCCAGACAACAAATTACCTCACAACATCGATTTACACGCTGTTACAGGACCAGGTGGTGGAGCAACTTCTTCATTAGTAGCGCCAGGACATGAAAAAACTTTTAATTTCAAATGTATCAATCCAGGATTATACGTGTACCACTGTGCTACAGCTCCTGTAGGGATGCACATTGCAAACGGAATGTACGGATTAATTTTGGTGGAACCAGAAGGTGGTTTACCTCCAGTTGATAAAGAATACTACGTAATGCAAGGTGATTTTTATACCAAAGGAAAAAATGGAGAACCTGGAATGCAACCTTTCGATATGACAAAAGCTGTTGATGAACATCCTGATTATGTAGTTTTTAATGGGAAAGTTGGGGCTTTAACAGGAGACAAAGCCTTAACAGCTAAAGTAGGAGAAACAGTTAGAATTTATATGGGTAACGGTGGACCAAATTTAGTTTCTTCGTTCCACGTTATTGGAGAGATTTTCGACAGAGTTCATATTGAAGGTGGAGATGCTATCAATAAAAATGTTCAAACAACATTAATTCCTGCTGGTGGTTCTGCAATTGTAGAGTTTAAAGTGGATGTTCCAGGAACTTTCATTTTGGTAGATCACTCAATATTCAGAGCGTTCAATAAAGGAGCATTAGGAATGTTAAAAGTAGAAGGTGCTGAAAATGCTAAAATTTACTCAGGAACAACACAAGAAGGAATTTATCACCCAGAAGGAGGAACCATCCAAAACATGCCAAAATCAGGTATTGGTAAAGAAGTGGTGGTAAATAAAACATTAGATCAACAAGTTGCCGATGGTAAAAATATTTATGGAAGAACTTGTTTCGCTTGTCACCAATCAGAAGGTCAAGGTATTCCGGGTGCTTTCCCTCCATTAGCAAAATCTGATTTCTTAAACGCAGATTCAAATAGAGCAGTTAATGCAGTTCTTCATGGATTAAGTGGTGAAATTACAGTAAATGGTAAAAAATTCAATTCAGTAATGACTAGTCAAAACCTTACGGATCAAGAAATTTCAGATGTTTTAACTTATGTGTATAACAGTTGGGGTAACAACAAAACCAAAGTAACCCCAGAAATGGTTAAAACACAAAGAGCAAAACCAGCTCCAAAAGTAAAAGATATGCACGAATAATAATCAAATAAATAGAGTAAATAAAAATGAAAAAAATAGTATTGAGTGCTATAGCGCTTATCGTAACTGGAACTTTAATTAGTTTTAAATTACCAACAACTAAAACATCTGAAGTAGTGACATTTCAGGATGCAAATAAAGGAAAAGCAATTTACAGTAAAACATGTATCGCATGCCATCAGGCAAACGGACAAGGAATTCCAAATGCATTTCCTCCTTTAGCAAAATCTGATTACTTAAATAAAGATGTAAACAGAGCCATTAAAGTGGTACTAAACGGATTAAGCGGACCTGTTACTGTAAATGGTAAAAAATTCAATAGTGCTATGACAAGCCAGGGTTTAAACGACCAACAAGTGGCGGATGTACTGACTTATGTTTACAGCAGTTGGGGAAATAACAATACAAAAGTTACTCCAGCTATGGTAAAAGCACAAAGAGGTAAAAAATAAGTATAAACAATAAACAAACTGAAGAATGGGAGCTCAATTTATGAAACGATTTCACTACTGCCTAATTTTATTATCTTGGGTTTCCATTTCTTTTTCTCAGGTGCCCGAAGATATGGTAACCATTGGAGCAGGGAGTTATGTTCCGTTATATGGAACATCAGATAAAAAACCAGTGTACATAAAATCCTTTTTGTTGGATGTATATCCGGTTACGAATCAGGAATATTTAGAATTTTTGAAAAAAAATCAGAATTATAGAAAATCAAAAATCAAACGCCTTTTTGCTAATACCACTTATTTATCAGAATGGACAGGTGATTTAAGTTTCGGACAATTAAATGCCAATGCGCCAGTGACTAATATTTCTTGGTTTGCAGCAAAAGAATACTGCGAATGTCAAGGCAAAAGATTAGCCACTTTAGACGAATGGGAATATGTAGCAATGGCCGATGAAAAACGAAAAGACGCCAGAACTAGAGAAGAATTCAATAAATATATCTTGAGTTGGTACGAAAAAAACAAAACCTATAACAATTCCGTAGGGAAAACATTCAAAAATTACTGGGGCGTTTACGATATGCACGGATTGGTTTGGGAATGGACTTTCGATTTCAACAGTATCTTTTTATCAGGAGAATCTAGAAAAGATAAGGATACTGATAAAGATTTGTTCTGTGGAAGTGGTTCAGTCAACGCAACCGATTTAATGAATTATGCGGCTTTTATGCGCTATGCTTTCAGAGGAAGTATAAAAGCAAATTATACCACTAAAAATTTGGGCTTTCGATGTGCCAAAAACATCGCTAATTGAGTTTTCAATTAAAAATTAAAATCATGAAAAAGATAATTTTATTCGTAATTGTTTCCCTTTTATTAATCGGATGTAATGCAAAAGAAGAAAAACAAGATATAAAGGATAAACCCATAACCGATTTATCAATTTATAATTTACCAGAAAAATGGACCAATCAAGATGGAAAAGATATTGAACTGAAAGAATTGAGAGGAAAAGTATTAGTTATGGTAATGATTTACACTTCGTGCAAAGCCGCATGTCCAAGATTAGTTGCCGATATGCGAAATATTGAAGCTAAAATTCCAGAAGAATACAAAGACAAAGTACAATTGGTTTTAGTAAGTATTGACCCAACAGTGGATACTCCAAAACGATTAAAAGATTTCTCTATCGAAAATAAAATGACAGGAAATCAATGGGTTTTCTTGCGTTCAAATGAAGAAAATACCAGAGAGTTCGCAGCAGTTCTAGCCGTAAATTATAAAAAAATATCTCCGATAGATTTCTCACATTCCAATATCATCAGTGTATTTAATGCAGAAGGAGAATTGGCATTCCAGCAAGAAGGGTTAGGAGTTAGTTACGATAAAACGGTTTCAAAAATCAAAGAAGAAGCAGCTAAAGTAGAGTAGTGGCTTCCCCAAAAAAAAACAATACAACATGAAACTTCAAAATAAAATGCTAGTTGCAGTTGCTTTTGCAATTTCAACGGTAGGTTCTTTTGCTCAAGAGTTAGAAGCCAACCTACAACTACGACCTCGATTTGAATACCGAAACGGGTTCAAAGAATTAATGAAAGACTATTTTTATCCCACTTCGTTTGTTTCCCAACGCTCAAGAATGAATTTCTTCTACAAGCAAGAAAAATTCAAAGCCAATGTTTCGTTTCAAAACGTTAGAGTTTGGGGTGATGTGGCAACCACTTCTCCATCGGATAAAAACGGAGTAGCTTTATTCGAATCTTGGATTTCGTATGATTTCAAAACGAATTGGACGGCAAAATTCGGTCGACAAGTACTTTCTTACGATAATCAAAGAATTATGGGTGGAATCGATTGGTTACAACAAGGTCAAAGTCACGATGCGGTTTTGGTTACCAATAAGAAAAATAACTATCAATTAGATTTCGGAGCAGCATTAAACAACAACAACGAAGCTTTATACGAAGCTGCTTATGTAACGAACTATAAAAACATGCAGTTTATTTGGTTCAATCAGAAATTTTCAAAAGTAAGTTTGAGCTTTTTAGCATTGAATAATGGCTACCAATATGAAAATTTGGTAGAAAATAAATTTCAAGTTGCCTATTTGCAAACTCTCGGAACATATGGAAAATGGGATGTTTCAAAATTTTATGGTGATTTCGGTTTGTACGCTCAAACAGGTGAAGCTGCTGTAACTAATGATAAAGTTGCTGTTGGTGCGTATTATGCCGGATTTAATTTGGGATATAAATTCACCAATCCTTTCAAAGCCGAATTAGGTTTCGAATATTTATCAGGAAAAGATCAAAATGATACCGATACTAAAATAAAATCGTTCACCCCTTTATTTGGAACCAATCACGGATTCAATGGTTTAATGGATTATTTCTATGTTGGGAATCATAAAAACTCAGTAGGATTGCAAGATGTTTACACTAAATTCATTTACGACAAGAATAAATGGCAAGTAATGTTAGCTCCACATCTTTTTTATAGCGCTGCTTCGGTTTACAACATGGCTACTTTAGAAGAACAAGATAGTTATTTAGGTACAGAAATCGATTTAACAGCTACTTATAAAATGGATAAAAACCTTGTAATTTCTGGAGGTGTTTCAAAAATGTTTGCCAGCGATACTATGGAAATTTTAAAAGGAGGAAACAATTCAAATGGTAACAATTGGGCATGGGTAATGGTTTCATTTAATCCGCAATTGTTTACTCATTAAAAATAGATTAATTATAAATGGGTTATATTTAATTAAAAAAGGACTGCTAAAATACATTAGCAGTCCTTTTACTTTAAAAAGAGTCGCTCTGTTTACTAAAACGACTCCGTTTAAAAACCTAATTAACTAATAAAACTTATCTTGTAAAACAATGGCACTTGGAAACAAAATATTATTTTCTAAATGAATGTGCGCATGTAAATCCGCTTCAAATTCTTGTAACATTTGATAGGTTACTTTGTACGTGTTACAAGCATCTGCTGGTGGAGTGTAGTTGTTTGATAATTCTACAATTTTTTCAAATCGTTCGCCTTCATTTTCATGTTCTTCCATCATCATCGCAATAGGATTGGCAACAGAACCAAATCCAGGATTGTTGATAGGCGTATTATTTCGATTAGCTTCTACCATTTTTTTGATAAACGGAAACAGAATTAACTCTTCTTTTTTCATGTGTTGCGTTAATTCATCCGCACTTCTTTTGAATAATTTTTTAATTTCAAAAAGTTCTGGATGGTGAGCACCATGTACTTGTTCCAACTTAAGTAAAAACGATAGCAATTGTGGAATTTTTTCTTCCACATATCGATGGTGTTTTTTCTCAATATAATCAATTAACAAATCCAATTCCCAAGATTTAAAATCGATTCCTTGATTGTTGTTGTTTGCCGTAACACGTTCTAATTCGTCTAAAAGCGCATATTTATCAATGCCTTTTTTTGCACATACTTCATCGATTGTTCGGTTTCCTTTACAACAAAAATCGATACCTAGTTGACTGAAAACACCTGCAGTTCTATAATCATCTGCTACTATGTTTCCCACTGTTTTGTTTGAATCTATTACCATAATAATGTATTGTTTAAATAAAAGACAAATTTATCCTTAATTTAATTTTCATAGTATGATTTGAATCATAACGAATGTTTTTTTTTGGCAGTTATTTTGTACTTAATTAAAGGATAAAAATATCCTTTATAATTTCTAACTAATATCTAAAATATGTTATCAAAATCACAAGCACGAGCATTTTTTTTAGGTGGAACTGTAGTAACCTTTTTAGTCTTTATCGGCTTAACCATTTACTCGTTCATGCCTAAAAATGATCAAACGTATCATGATAAGATTGATGCAAAAGTTATTCGAGGAAAGGAAATCTGGGAATCGAATAATTGTATGGGTTGTCATACCATACTTGGGGAAGGAGGCTATTACGCACCTGAACTTACCAAAGTAATCGAAAGAAGAGGAGAAGGCTATGTAAAAGCCGTTTTACAATCGCCAGTTCCTTGGGGACCAAAAGGCAGAAAAATGGTAAAATACGAAATGAACGATGCCGATGCCGAAGCTGTAATTGCCTATTTCAAATGGATAGGAAACATTGATTTGAATGGGTTTGAGCGCGTGGTTTCCCCTTTAGCTAAAGAAGAATAATCCAAAATTTAGAAGATATGAAATATAAATCACAAAAAGTAGCGTATTGGTTCTTTGGATTATGCATGTTATTATTTGCATTACAAATTATCTATGGTTTTATTATGGGCTTTGCCCGAATTGGAATGGATGGTCTTCACGATTTTATTCCGTTCAATACAGCGAGAGCTGTTCACACGAATTTATTAGTAGTTTGGTTATTAACTGGTTTCATGGGAGCCGCTTATTATATCATTCCTGAAGAAGCACAAAGAGAATTAGTTAATGTCAAATTGGCTTATGTACAGTTGATTTCATTAGCTGTTGTTGGAGTTTTAGCTATCGTTGGCTATCACTTTAATATTTGGGAAGGAAGAAAATTCCTTGAAATTCCAAGAGAATTAGATGTTTTAGTAGTAATCAATGTCTTACTGTTTTTAGGATTAATCCTCACCACTTTATTCAAAGCAGAACGTAGAACTACAACTTCATTAGTTTTAACAATGGGATTGGTTTTCGCAGCATTATTATACTTACCGGGTATGATTTGGTTCGATAGCCAAGTTACGGATTCATTCTTCCGTTGGTGGGTAGTGCATTTATGGGTTGAAGGTGTATGGGAACTAATCATGGGCGGTATTTTATCCTACTTATTAATCAAACTTACTGGTGTTGACCGAGAAGTTATCGAGAAATGGTTATATGTAATCGTTGGTTTGACATTCCTTTCGGGTTTATTAGGAACAGGTCACCATTATTATTACATCGGAGTAAATAAAATTTGGTTAATCGTAGGTGGAATTTTCTCAGCATTAGAACCATTAGCGTTCTTAGCAATGGCATTATTCGCAGTGTACATGTATCGAAAAGGAGAAAAATCACATCCAAACAAAATTGCGTTATTCTGGACTATCGGAGCTTCTATTGTATCTTTCATTGGAGCTGGATTGTTAGGATTTGCGCACACTTTACCACAAACAAACATTTACACGCACGGAACTTTAGTAACAGCAATGCACGGTCACTACGCATTTTGGGGAGCTTACGCGATGATTGTTTTAGCGATTATTAGCTATGCTTTACCAAACATTACTGGAAGAAAATTATACGACAGTACAAGAGGTCACATGGCATTTTGGTTGTCAAATATCGGAATGTTAGGAATGACAGTAGCTTTTGGTGTAGCTGGTGTAGCCCAAGTGTACATGGAACGTAAAATGAAAATGGATTTTATGGATGTTCAAAACGAAATCAGTATTCACTTTGTCGTATTGTTGCTTTGTGCTACATTATTTACAACCGGAATTACCTTATACATTTTAGAGTTTATCAAATACGGTAAACCAACAGATGAAGCTCTTGTAAAAGAATAGTTATTAATTATTTAGGTTAGAATTATACAATTAATAACCAGCCGAGACCAATTGCCCAGAGTTGTCGCTGCCCGCTTTTGGTTTCGGTTTTTTCAAAAATAAATTGCCATGATAGTAGCAGAAAAAACCATATTTTATAAAGCAGTAGGTTCTGAAATTGAAATTTTCAATCAAATTAACCAATTGCGCTTACCTTTATTATTGAAAGGTCCAACAGGTTCTGGAAAGTCTCGCTTCGTAGAATATATGGCGAATGAAGTAAACAAAACATTAGTCACCGTAAGTTGTCACGAAGAAACTTCAGCAACCGATTTAATTGGACGTTTTATCATCAAAGGAGCCGAAACCATTTGGATTGACGGACCTTTATCCATAGCCGTAAAAAACGGATATATTTTATATTTAGATGAGGTTGCCGAAGCACGTCCTGATGTCATCGTAGCCATTCACTCCCTAACCGATCACAGAAGAGAACTTTTCATTGATAAATTAGGAGAAACCATCAAAGCACATCCTGATTTTCTATTAGTTGCTTCGTTTAATCCAGGTTATCAAAAAGGATTTAAAGAATTGAAACCTTCTACTCGTCAACGATTTGTAGCACTTTCATTCGATTATCCAAATCCAAAAATTGAAGCCGAAATTTTAATTAATGAAACCGGAATTCAAGCCGATATCGCTCAAAAGTTAGTCGCAATTGGAACAAAAATTAGAAATCTAACCGAATTAGGGCTAACCGAAACCGTTTCTACCCGTTTATTAGTAGACGCCGCGAAACTTATAAATAACGGATTACCAAAACGATTAGCCGTTCACGTTGCCGTTGTTGAACCTTTAACAGACGAGCAAGAAACCATTCAAGCTTTAAACGATTTGTGCGATTTAATGATTTAAAGATTTGAGTTATGGGCTTAGAGTTAGACGAAATTATCTATAAAAGAGTACTCAAGTACTTTAAAAATAAACGACTCAATGATGCCGAAATTCTGAGCCGTCAAATCAACTTATCTGATATTAAACCACGATTGACTCTTTTTGCGAGAGCGATTTGTGGTGCGCCAATCGATATTTTTCCAGCCGAACGCGAAGGTGGTTACAAAAACAAAAATTTCTTTCTTCCAATAAATTGTTCGCTATTCCCAACAAAAGAAGAAAATCTGAAGTTTTATTTTTTCAGAACGGTGTATTTGAGTATTCAAAAACAACTGAATTTCAATTGGGATAATCAAGACAATTCACCAGAACTTTCTTTGGAAAAAGCTACTGAAACCGCACCATTGGTTTTAGAAAAAATGTTTCAGGATTATCCATCCATGCAAGAGTTTTATTATGATGTGGTGCCAAAATTACCCGTTAATAAAAAAGACCAATCCATTGATTACTCTTGGTTGTACGGAAAATGGATGAAAAACACACCCGAAATTGAAGCCGAAAATGTATTGCAAAATTTCGATGACAATATTAAGAAAATAAAAAACAATGTAGTAGCCGAAACTACGCTTCATGCGAAAGCCGTTGAAGAAATTGAATCGCTTACTATCGACAAAAAACAACAAGAAGATTACGTGTTAATGCACAGTTTCGAGAAAATAGAAACGGCAGAAGAATTCAACGGAAATTGGCGCGATTTTGATGGAAAAGACGATTTAAAAGACCATCAAGAAGCCTTGGAAGAAATGAACATGAAGTTTACGGTTCGTGTGGATGATATGGTACATTCTGTATATCAAGCCGATTTTGTTGAAAATACTTCCATTGCAGAAAGTGCTGAAGTTGATGAAAAAGGTTTCCATTTAAAATACAGCGAGTGGGATTTCAAAAAACGAAATTACTTGATTGATTTCTGTAAAGTTTATCCAAAAAACCAACTCAAAACCCATGCGACTTATTATAAAAACACGATGGCAAAGTACAAAACCACTTTAAATGGTTTACGAAAAATGCTTACCAGCGTGAATAATAAAATGCAACAACAACGAAGACAATTACAAGGTGACGCTTTCGATTTAGACGCGTTAACCGATTTATATACCGACATTCATTCTGGAAAATCGCCAGACGAACGCATTTATTTATCGCAAAGAAAGAAAAACAAAGACATTGCGATTTTGGTTTTGTTAGACATTAGTCTTTCAAGTGATGGTTATGCCGCTGGAAATCGAGTGATTGATGTAGAAAAAGAAGTTTCTATTTTATTTGGCGAAATACTACATGAGTTCGACATCGATTTTGCGATTGATGGATTTTATTCCAAAACCAGAAATTTCACAACTTATCTCACTTTGAAAGATTTCAACGAAAGTTGGAACAAAGCCAAACATAAAATCGGATCCGTTGAGCCTAATGGTTATACTCGAATTGGTCCCGCTTTGCGTCACGCTGGTGCAAGAATGGATCAATTGGATGCCAAAAACAAATGGATTATCGTGCTTTCCGATGGTAAACCAAACGATTACGATAAATACGAAGGACAACACGGCATTCAGGACATCAAACAAGCGTTGCGAGAACTGAATGAACGAAAAATCAATTCGTATGCTTTAGCTATCGAAGCGCAAGCCAAATATTATTTACCGCAAATGTTCGGTCAAAATCATTATCAAATATTAACGTCTCCTGAAGCTTTACTAAAATCATTGGTAAAACTTTATGAGAAAATCAAACATCAATAAAATGGCAACATCAGAAACACATACAAACGTGATTGAAGGACATCCCATTCATACTTATTTCGTAGAAACCGATTTGATTCATCAATTATTGGAAGAATTAAATGCCATTAATCCAAAAGAGGAATTTCAGAAATTTTATAATGTATTCAATCATTTAGCAACCGTTGAACGACGCTTTGAACGAAAAGAAAATCAATTATTTCCGTTTTTAGAACAAAAAGGTTGGACGGGACCTTCTCGGAATATGTGGTCGTTTCACGATACGATTAGAGAAATGTTTCGCATTGTTAGAAAAAATTTAGAAGACCAAGATTTTACTTATGCAAAACACAACACCAATTTAATTTCTCAAAATTTATATCGTTTGTTAGAAGTAGAAGAAAACGTGTTGTTTCCCAATGCTTTAGAAATGCTATCCGATGAAGATTGGATTAAAATGCGAAAAGGAGAAGACGAAATTGGTTGGATGTTGTCAGAAGCGCCACCAAAATTCCCAAAAGAATCCGAATACATACATCCCTCTCAAGATACAGAACGCAGAACCGATGTGGTTTTCAACGAAAATGCAGCGCATTATGATGAAGGTTTCATGACAATTGAACAAGTAAACTTACTTTTCAAAACGTTACCCATCGATTTGACTTATGTAGATGAAAACGATAAAGTAATTTTCTATAATCGAGGAGAAGAACGTGTTTTTCCAAGAAGTGCTGGAATTATTGGTAGAGAAGTTCGTTTTTGTCATCCGCCTAAAAGTGTGGATACCGTTTTGCAAATTTTAGAAGCGTTTAGAAAAGGCGAACAAAATGAAGCTTCTTTCTGGATTAATTATAAAGAACGCCTGATTTACATTCGCTATTTCGCAGTTCGTGATGCTCAAAAAAGATATAAAGGTGTAATAGAAATGTCGCAAGATATTACCGGTATCAAACAAATTAATGGCGAAAAACGATTATTGGAATGGAATAATTAATTTGAAGAGTTATGAGAATTATAGGTACGATTTTATTCAGCATTTTTATCATTTTTATTTTTTCTTGTGAAACTGTCGAGCATCATCATGTTCCAAAAACAGCTAATG
>NZ_DITB01000090.1 GCF_002422095.1 Flavobacterium sp. UBA6195 | reverse complement strand
CCTTAGCGAGTGTTCCATTAGAAGGGGCTTTCGATGGCAATATAACTTCAGATGAGCCAGTAGTTGATGCATTAAATGTAGGTTATAAAAGAGCTAAATTATCTTGGTATTCAATTGACCCCGTTTTTTATGTACAACCTCCAGCAGGAATTTCTGATAATGATTTGTCATCAAATAGGACAAGAAGAATTTTTAGTAGAGAATTATATCCTGTTACTGACATTGCACAAGGACAATCAACAGTAGTTAGTACATTAGATATGACTTACTATCCTAAAGAAAGAGGACCTTATAACTATAATCCCGATATAGCAGCAACTAATCAATTTTCAGAAATTGAAGCTCCAGAAAATTGGGCTGGTATTATGCGTTCCATAAATTCAACAAATTTTGAACAATCAAATGTAGAGTATATCCAATTTTGGGTTCTTGATCCTTACTATGGTAATTCTGGAGATGTGGCAGATCCAAATAATACAGGTAAAATAGTTTTTAATTTAGGTGAGATATCTGAAGATATTTTACGTGATGGTCGAAAACAATATGAAAATGGATTACCAGAAGCGAATTCAAATCAACCAACAATTTCTACTGAATGGGGAGAACAACCAGCTTCTCAATCATTAATATATGCATTTGATACCAATGCTAACAATAGGGAAGTACAAGATGTTGGATTTGATGGTTTGATTGATGGAGATGAGGCAATAAAATATCCTCAATTTGCATCACAACCTGACCCATCTGCGGATAACTATCAATTTTATTTGAATGCTGATGGAGGTGTTGTTTCTAGATATAAAAATTATAACGGATTTGAAAGGAATTCACCTGTTAATGTTACCGATACCAATAGAGGAAATACAACTTATCCTGATGTTGAAGATATTAATCGCGATAACACAATGAACACGATTAATGCTTATTTTAAATTTGAGGTTCCAATCTTAAAATATCCTGATTCAGATAATGGAGTTCCTATTGGACAGAATTATATTGTAGATTCTAGAAAATTTACAGATGTTTTACCAAATGGACAAACTGCAAATGCCAGATGGATTTTGTATAAAATTCCTATTCAAGAATTTACAGATGCCAACAAAGTAGGTCCAATAAATGATTTTAGATCAATAAGATTTATGCGAATGTACATGACAGGATTTAAAGATGAAATTACATTACGTTTTGGAGCTTTGGATTTGGTTAGAGGAGAATGGAGACGATTTGTTAATTCATTAGATATCAATGATCCTAATCCTGATGATGATAATACAGGTTTTGATGTAGTTGCTTTAAATATTCAGGAAAATGGTAATAGAAGTCCTATTAAGTATGTTACACCACCGGGAGTAGTTAGAGAACAATTATATAATAATAATACCGTTATAAATCAAAATGAACAGTCATTATCTTTAAGAGTATATGACAAAACTGGTGGGCTTTCACAAGGGTTACAACCAAATGATTCTAGAGCTGTTTTTAAGAATGTGAGTGTTGATATGCGACAATTTAAAAAATTGCGTATGTTTTTACATGCTGAAGGAACTGAGAATGGAGGTTTACAAGATGATAATCTAATTGCTTTTATAAGATTTGGAAATGATTTTACAGATAACTTTTATCAAGTAGAAATCCCATTAAAGGTTACTGCTTTTGGAGAATCTTCTGCAGATGCTATTTGGCCGGCTGAAAATGAAATCGAAGTACCTCTATCGCTATTAACTAAATTAAAAATATTATCATTGGCTAGTGATCCTTCAATTGTTTACGATCCTAATGGAATTGGTTTTGTAGAAGAGGAGAATCTTGGGTCTTCAAAAAACAGATTAACACTAGGGATTAAAGGGAATCCAAATTTTGGATTGGTTAGAACTTTAATGATAGGTGTAAAAAATAAGTCGGGTCAAGTTCAAAGAGGAGAAGTTTGGTTTAATGAGTTGCGTATGTCAGATATGGACAATAAAGGAGGATACGCAGCAGTAGCAAACTTAGATACTAATTTAGCCGATTTTGCAACGGTTTCTGCAACAACTCGAATGAGTACAATTGGCTTTGGATCTCTTGAGCAAGGTCCTAATGAAAGAAGCAGAGAAGATGTTTTTCAATATGATATTGTTACTAATTTAAATCTAGGTAAATTATTACCAAAAAAATGGAGAATTAATTTACCATTAAATTATGGTGTTGGCGAACAAACAATTACTCCTAAATTCGATCCGTTCTATCAAGATATTGAATTGAAACAACTCTTAAAATTCACTTCTGATCCTACTGAGCGTTCTAATATAGAGAATCGTGCAATAGATTATACTAAGAGAACAAGTATAAATTTAATTGGTGTTAAGAAAGAAAAAAATCCAGAAAAGAAACCTCATTTTTATGATGTAGAGAATATTACGCTATCGTATTCACTTAACGAAACACAACATCATGATTATGAAATTGAAAATCTAGTTGATCAACAAAATCGATCTACTGTTGATTACGCATATTCATTTAAACCTTTAAGTGTTGAGCCTTTCAAAGAAACAAAGTTGTTCAAGAAAAGTAGTTATTATAAATTACTATCCGATTTTAATTTTAATTTTTTACCGACTAATATTTCTTTTAGTTCAACTATTTTAAGACAATTTAATAAGCAAAGATTTAGATTGGTAGATGTTCAAGGTATTGGATTAGGTGATTTGTATAGAAGAAATTATTTTTTTAATTATCAATACGGATTAAACTATAATATAACAAAGTCTCTTAAGGTTAATTATACAGCTTCTTCCAATAATATTGTTAGAAATTATCTTGATGAAAATAACATGCCTATTGATGGTCTTGATATATGGGATGATTATTGGAATACAGGACAAGCTAATCAACACAACCAACAATTTGTTGTAAATTATGATTTGCCTATCAGTAAGTTGCCTATATTTAGTTTTGTAAAATCTACATATACTTACACTGGTGATTATAATTGGCAACGTTCTTCAGATGCGTTTTCTTCCATTCAAGCTGAAGATGGAACTCTTTACCAACTTGGAAATACAATTCAAAATGCTAGTTCTCATAAATTGAATACAGCCTTAAATATGGATTTGTTTTATAAGTATATCGGTTTAACCAAAACAAAATCTAATAAAAGTGCAAAGAATAAAGAAAAACAAGCTGCTCCAAAGCCAGGGCAAAAAGTTACAGCTGCTCCAGCAAATAAAAATATTTCAACAGAGCGAAGCGTGTTTTCCGCTGGTTTAATAGGAGTTCTTACGAGTGTAAAAAACATACAAATTAATTATACAGAAAATAGAGGGACAGTGCTGCCAGGGTATTTGCCAGGATTAGGATTTTTTGGATCATCAAAACCTACTTTAGGATTTATTTTTGGAAGTCAAGCAGATGTTCGATATGAAGCGGCAAAAAATGGTTGGCTTACAACCTTTCCAGAATTTAATCAAAATTTCACTCAAATACAAAACAAAAAATTAAATCTTACAGCAAAAGTTGAAGTCTTTCCAGACTTAACAATAGATTTTAATGCAGATCGTTCTTATACTTATAATTTTTCTGAGCAATATGATGTTTCTGGAGGAGTTTATAATTCACGTTCTCCATACGATTTTGGTAATTTTAATATTTCTACAATTCTTATAAAGACGGCCTTTTCACAAAGTGATTTAAATTTTTCAGAAGCATTTCAAGATATGAGAGATAATAGGTTAGTTGTTGCAAATAGACTAGCTGAAAATTACTATGGTTCATCTGTTTTTCCTAGGGATACAGATGGGTATCCTGTAGGGTATGGGAAAAATAGTCAGCAGGTTTTACTTCCTTCTTTTATAGCGGCTTATTCAGGAATAGATGCTGGTAAAGTTTCTACAGGGGTTTTTAGAAACACCCCTTTGCCAAATTGGAATATTAAATATACCGGACTAATGCGTTATTCATGGTTTAAAGAAAATTTTAAAATGTTTTCTATACAGCATGGTTACAGAGCTAGTTACAATGTTAATGCATTCAGATCAAATTTAAATTCATCACCAACGGATGCTAATGGTAATTTCTTTGCTAATAAAATAGTATCTAATGTAAATTTAGTAGAACAATTCAATCCTCTTGTTAAAGTTGATTTTACTCTAAAAAATTCTTTAAAATTTCTTGCTGAAATAAAAAAGGATAGAACTCTAAATATGAGTTTTGATAATAATTTGTTGACGGAAGTTGTTGGTAATGAATACATAATTGGATTAGGATATAGAATCAAAGATGTAACTATTAATTCTGCTTTAGCCGATAATGTTTCAGGAGTTATAAAAAGTGATATTAATTTGAAAGCCGATTTTTCTCTACGAAAAAGTAATACTATTGTTCGTTATTTAGATTATGACAACAATCAATTAGGAGGTGGTCAAAATTTATGGTCTCTAAAACTAACTGCCGATTATTCGTTTAGTAAATATCTAACAGCAATTTTCTTTTATGATCATCAATTTTCTCAAGCTGTAATATCAACTTCTTTTCCAACAACAAATATTAGAAGCGGATTTACACTACGTTACAATTTTGGTAATTAAATGATTATTAAGTAAATTAAATAGAGATTAATTTTTAAAGTTTTTTTGCAAAAAAAATAACAAAAACCTTTTTTTCTATTCAATAAATAAAATTACATTTGTACTTCAAAATTAAAAACAAATGAATATACCAACTAGTTTAAAATACACTAAAGACCACGAATGGGTTTCTGTAGATGGTGACGTTGCTACTGTAGGGATTACTGATTTTGCTCAAAAAGAATTGGGTGATATTGTTTATGTGGAAGTAGAAACATTAGATCAAACCTTAAATAAAGACGAAGTTTTCGGAACAGTTGAAGCGGTTAAAACAGTTTCTGATTTGTTTTTACCTTTATCAGGAGAAATTATTGAATTTAACGATTCTTTAGAATCAAGTCCAGAAAAAGTAAATACTGACCCTTATGGTGATGGTTGGATGGTAAAGGTGAAAATTTCTAATATTGATGAGATTGATACACTTTTGTCAAGTGAAGATTATAAAGCACTTATTGGAGCGTAAATTCTTTTGGCTTGCTTTAATTTGGACTTTTGTTATAACTGTTGCAAGTTTGGTAAGTGTAAATTCATTTTCAAAAATAAAATCTGTTGGTAATGATAAGATAGTACATTTCTTATTTTACCTTTTCTTTGTAATATTATGGGGATTAGTAAAAAGGCAAAATGATTCAAATAGAAAATATTATCTATTTGTTTTCCTAGTTGCAATGAGCTATGGCTTAATTATCGAAGTTTTACAAGAGATATTAACAAATACAAGACAAGCAGATTTTTATGATTTTTTGGCAAATACAACGGGAGCATTCGTAGGTTTAATTGTTTTGCTTTATTATAAGAATAAATTTTTTTAATTTTTTTTTCAAAACATTTCTAATATTAAGTATATTAGCACCTTCAAAAATAAAGTTATGGAAGTAAAGAAAAATCCAAATGTTGATCCAAAGAGAAATAGCTCTCTTTATTTTCTTGTAGGCTTAACAGCAGTATTAATGTTAACTTATGTGAGTTTAGAGATGAAATCTCAAGATCCAATCGAAGAAACTGTAGAAATTGGTGTTGCAGATAACATGATAGCAGATGAAGAAGAGGTTATTTTAACAATGCCTCCTGCACAAAGACTACCACCTCCACCTCCACCAGCACCTGAAGTAATTCAAATTGTTGATAACAAACAAGTTTTAGAAGAAAAGAAAATTGAAACTACGGAAGTAAATGAAAATAAAGCTGTAGTTGTAACTCAAGCTTCTTCATACGGAGAAGAGGGAGGAACTGCTGAAGAAATTGATGAAGAAGTTCCTTTTGCTGTAATTGAAGATGTTCCTGTTTTTCCTGGATGTGAAGGTGTTGCTAAAAACAAACGATTAGAGTGTTTTATGGAGCAAATGGCTAAGCACATTAAGAAAAACCAACAATATCCTGAAAGAGCAATGGAAGATAATATTCAAGGTAGAGTAGCAGTTCTTTTTGTTATTGATAAAGATGGAAGTATTACTAATGTTCAAGCTAGAGGACCTAAAGGTGGTGAGCTGCTTGAAAAAGAAGCTCTAAGAGTAATCTCTAAATTACCTAAATTTAAACCTGGTATGCAAAGAGGTAAACCTGTAAAAGTAAAATACAGCCAGCCAATTACATTCAAATTACAATAATATAAAATCCCAACTGAAAAGTTGGGATTTTTTTTGGCACATAAATTGTATAGACTAATTAACAAACCGTTAACTATTAATCTATATAATTATGAAAGCAAATGTCGATTTCCCGAAAAGATCAAAAAATAGTTTTATCTATTTTCAAGTTGGTTTAATTGCTACGATGTTAGTGGTGCTTTTTATTCTTGAATTTAATTTTGAGGATAAAAAATACAAAGCAAAATATATTCCTACAGTAGATATCCCTGAGGAAGAAACGTTTGTATACAATCCTGCGCCCATAACGAAACCTCAAATTACTGTTAAACCATTAGTTACAAAAAGTCCACTTACACAGGTTTTTAAAATTACTAAAGAAGAGCCTAAAAAGGAGGATAATCAAACAAAATTAGCAAGTCAAGATAGTCATGCGGATAATCAAAGCAATACAAATTCAAATCCAATCGTAAATCCTGATAATACTGGTAAAGTTGAAACCCTATCAGAATACTCACCTTTTTCGGTTGAACAATTGCCCATGTTTCCAACTTGTAAAGGATTAAGTAGAGCAGAACAAAAAGCTTGTTTCGATGAACAATTAGCTAAAGCGATTGTGAAAAACTTAGTATATCCTGAAGAAGATTTAGAAGCTGGAAAGCAAGGGGTAGCCCAAGTAGAATTTATTATTGATGAAAATGGTGCTATCACTAATGTTGTAGTGTTAAATAATAGGAGAGCTACTTTAGGAATGCAAAAAGCGGCAGAGAAAGCCGTAAAAAGAATCCCTAAATTAATTCCTGCAAAGCAAGGGAATAAAGAAGTAAGAATCAAATACACAATACCAGTTGTGTTTAAAATGCAATAATTAAATATTATTTGAGATAAAAAGTCCCATTTCGATGGGATTTTTTTATTTTTACAAATTATAATTCTTTGTGAAATGAACATCAAACAATATTTAGACTCAACCTATCTTAAAACCGCAGCTCAAGCTAATCTTTCTGAAAAAGAAAACACAGAAGTTGTGAAAAATTGTATTCAAGAAGCCATTGATAATGATTTTAAATTAATCATGATTCGACCTGATAAAGTGGTTTTGGCAAAAAAAATGATTCAAGAATCAAATTCAAAAGTTACAATTGGAACGGTTATCGATTTTCCATTAGGAAATGGGACTTTAGAAGCTAAATTAGCGGAAGCCAAACAAGCTATAGAAAATGGCGTTGATGATTTAGATTATGTTTTAGATTATGAAGCATTTAAAAGAGGCGAAATTGATATTGTAAAAGAACAAGTTTTACAAGGAACTAAATTAGGGTTAGCTCACAACAAAATTGTAAAATGGATTATTGAAGTAGCAGCTTTAGATAATAATCAAATTGTACAATTATCGGCATTGATTAAAAATGTTGTGATTGCAAACTTCGATGAAAACGATTATGAAAAGGTTTTTGTAAAATCTTCAACCGGTTTTTATAAAACTCCTGAAGGTGTTCCAAATGGAGCTACAGTTCCAACCATTAAATTAATGCTTGAAAATTCTTGTCCGCTACCCGTTAAAGCTGCAGGAGGAGTAAGAACTTATGAAGAAGCTGTAGAAATGGTTCAATTAGGCGTAAAACGAATTGGAACTTCAGCTGCTAAAGCAATTGCAAATGGTGAAATTTCAAATAGCGATTATTAAAAATATCTTATGAGAAAAATATACTGTTTCCTATTGTTGTTTCTCGGATTTACAACTTTTGCTCAACATTCGTCAAATGAACAATTTCCAATATTTTCAGATTGTGTAAATGCTACTGGTAAACAACAGGAATCTTGCTTTTATAATACGATTCAAAATTATTTTTATAACAATTTTAAAGTACCACAAGAACTTCAAGATCAAAATTATAAAGGAACAGTAATTGCCTTTTTTGAAGTGGATACTACGGGAGATTTCAAGGTTTTGTATACCGACGCAGCACATGAGTCACTAAAAAAAGAAGCTGCTCGTGTTTTTGAATCATAGCCAAAAGTTTCACCTGCTACTTATGCAGGAAAGCCAACGTATTCCAAATTTTCTATAAAAATCAATATTCCTTTAGTTGCCCCAAACACTCTAGAAGATGTAGCTACTAAATATGCCAAAACAAATACGCTGTTAATTGATAACAAAAAAGAATTATCAGAATACGATGATTTGGTGATAAAACCATTCGAAAATCCGCAGTTTAAAAGTTCGGGAATTGTGCAGTTTTCACATCAAAATTATGGTGTTTTCGATGCTTTGTTAAATCAAGTAGGAAGCAATAATCACACGGCTTCAAAACCTTATTCGTATGATGAAGTAGCAAAATATTATGATTTTGAAACGGCAAACCAATCTTTTGCGAAACAAAAAGCATCTTGGTGAGGAAGAAAACTATGGAACGAAAATTTAGTAGCGATTCAAGGTGAAGAATATTGGTTCACTCTAAATCCAATTTTCGATTTTAGATTAGGAAAAGATACTGAAAGTGAAGCTTCGAACTCATTTGTTAACACAAGAGGTTTAATTGTAAATGGTGGTTTAGGAAAGCAATTAACTTTTACAACTTCTATCTATGAAAGTCAAGGTAGATTTGCTGATTATTACAATGCATACGCAGAAAGTATTCGTCCTTCGGGTGGAAATTCAGCGATTATTCCAGGAATTGGAATTGCGAAACGTTTTAAAGAGGATGCTTATGATTTTCCATTGGCAGAAGCTAATATCAAATACCAACCAAGTAAATTTGTAAATCTACAACTAGGTTACGGAAGAAATTTCTTAGGTGATGGATATCGTTCTTTATTACAAAGTGATGGTGCAAGCCCATATCCGTATTTTAAAATCAATACTACTTTTTGGAAAATTAAATACACCAATACCTACATGTGGCTGAAAGATGTTCGTGATGCTGCTACAGTTGACGGAACCTATACTACAAAATACATGGCAAGTCATTATTTGAGTTGGAA
Organism: Flavobacterium sp. UBA6195; assembly: GCF_002422095.1. GTDB lineage: Bacteria > Bacteroidota > Bacteroidia > Flavobacteriales > Flavobacteriaceae > Flavobacterium. The sequence continues at coordinate 14,180 of NZ_DITB01000090.1, read as the reverse complement.
TGTAACTAAAAGATGGAATTTAGGTTTCTTTGAAAATGTGGTTTGGACGAATACCAACGATAGAGGTTTCGATTTTAATTTTGTGAATCCATTAATTTTTTACAGAACGGTTGAGTTTGGCTCATCGTCTAAAACAGGAAATGCATTGCTTGGATTAACTTCAAAATACAAACGGAACAATCAAATTAACTTTTACGGACAGTTTTTAATTGACGAGTTTGCAATTGGTGATGTAAAACAAAGCAATCAAAGTTGGAGAAATAAATTTGCGTACCAAATTGGAGCTAAGTATTATGATGCGTTTAAAATAAAGAATTTATTACTTCAGGTAGAATATAATCAAGTGCGTCCTTACGTGTATTCGCATAGTGATCCAATTACTAATTACGGTCACAACAATCAAAGTATGGGGCATTTATGGGGAGCGAATTTTAGAGAATTTATTGCTATTGCACGTTATTATAAAGGAAGATATTTTGCTGATGCGAAATTAATTTACGGCCAACGCGGATTTGATTTTAATAACGGAACCGATAACTTCAACTACGGAGGTAATATATATTTAGATTACGATGAAAATCGTCCTTATGATACCGGAGTTTCGATTGCACAAGGAAATAAAACAACGGTTATGATTGCCGATTTACAACTAGGATATTTAGTAAATCCAGCTTCAAATTTAAAAGTTTTTGGAAATGTTCTGTTCAGAAATTTCGATCCATCTGCTGAAACTGCTACAACAGTAAAATCAAACACCACTTGGTTTTCAATTGGGCTAAGAAGCGATTTATTTAACTGGTATTTTGATTATTAGTAGATTTAACGAATTTTCTAAATTCTAAATTCTAAATTCTAATTTTCATATCGTATCTTTGCGCGCAATTTCACAGCGAAAAACACTAAAGTGGACACAAATACACAACCTCAAATTAAAAAATCTTTTTACAAAGACTTTGTAGAAATTACAAAGGCACGCTTATCTATTAGTGTAGTGGTTTCTACTATTGCGGGTTATTTGTTAGGATTTAATGAGGAACAACCGTTTCAATGGTTGGTTTTAGCACTATTAATCGTTGGAGGTTACTGCATGGTGGGCGCTTCCAATGTTTTCAATCAAATCATAGAAATTGAATTAGATGCCAAAATGGACCGAACTAAAAATCGTCCATTACCTTCTGGTAGAATCTCTAAACAAAATGCTTTTATTTTAGGATGTGTTTTAACCATTTTAGGATTAGCTATTTTATACAATGTAAATCCTAAAACCGCTATGTTTGGCGCAATTTCGATTTTCATGTATGTGAGTTTGTATACGCCATTAAAAACGTTAACGCCGCTTTCTGTTTTTGTTGGAGCTTTTCCAGGTGCTATTCCTTTTATGTTAGGTTGGGTGGCAGCAACAGGTCAATTCGGAATTGAAGCTGGAACCTTATTTATTATTCAATTCTTCTGGCAATTTCCACATTTTTGGGCCATCGGTTGGTTCTTGTATGACGATTACAAAAAGGCTGGGTTCTTTATGTTACCAACAGGAGAACGCGATAAAAAAACAGCGCTTCAAACCATTTTGTATACGATTTGGATGATTTTAGCCTCGATAATTCCAGTTTTTGGGTTTACCGGAAATTTGATTTTATCGAAAACTGCAGCGGTAATCGTTTTCTTATTAGGATTATGGATGTTGTTTTATGCGGTACAGTTACACAAACAAATGGATGCAAAAGCGGCAAGAAAATTAATGATTGTTAGTGTTTCGTACATTTCCTTGTTGCAAATAATATATGTTATAGATAAATTTTTACGATAGTTATGGAAAATAGAATGACTTTGGAAGAAGAACAAGCTCGCAAAGGCAGAACTTACAAAATGTTGTTGTGGTTTGGGATGATTAGCATCTGTATGATTTTCGCTGGACTAACAAGTGCCTATGTAGTAAGTAAATCAAGACCAGATTGGTTGAAAGATTTTGTGTTGCCTTCTGCATTTGTAATCAGTACAGTAGCTATGTTAGTAAGTAGTTTTACTTTTTACTTAGCTTTACAAGCAACAAAAAAAGACAACAGAAATGGTGCTTCAATGTTTTTATTGATTACTTTAGCGCTTGGAATTGCGTTTATAGTATTACAGTTTAAAGGATTTGGGCAAGTAATTGAAAATGGCTACTTTTTTACAGGAAGTGAAAGTAATGTAACTACTTCATTTTTATATATCGCTGTTTTAGTTCATATTGCACACCTTTTAGGGGGTATTATTTCGCTTTTAGTAGTAATTTATAATCATTATAAACAAAAATACAATTCGGCTCAAACCCTTGGTATAGAGCTAAGTGCGATGTATTGGCACTTTATGGATTTTATTTGGGTTTATCTGTTTTTATTTTTCTATTTTTTCAAATAGAAAAAAAATAATAAATTTGGGAACTTTTTAACAATTAAAAAATTTATGGGAGCGACAGTTATTACAGACGAACACGCTTTAGACGGAGGTCCAGGACCATTAGGAGCAACCTATGGTAAAATGATGATGTGGTTTTTCATCTTATCAGATGCATTAACTTTTTCTGGTTTCTTAGCCGCGTATGGTTTTTCAAGATTTAAATTCATTGAAACTTGGCCTATCGCCGATGAAGTTTTTAACCACTTTCCATTTTTACATGGCGTAAATGCACCTATGTATTATGTTGCGTTAATGACTTTTATTTTAATTTTCTCTTCAGTTACTATGGTGTTAGCAGTTGATGCAGGTCATCACATGAAAAAAACTAAAGTAGCATTTTACATGTTGTTAACTATTGTTGGTGGTTTTATCTTCTTGGGTTCTCAAGCTTGGGAATGGAAAAATTTCATCAAAGGAGAATATGGTGCTGTTGAAACTAAAGGGGGTTCAATCTTACAATTTGTTCAAAAACAAGAAGACGGAACTTTTAAAAGAGTAGCTTTAGCTGATTTTGCTGCTACATTACCAGAAGCAAGAGAGCAATTAAACAGAAATAATGGTATGTGGTTCATGAGTGAAGCTTCTTTACCAACCTATTCTGTTAATGAAGTTGTTGAAGGTTTCAAAGCGGATGAATCTATTTTAGTTCGTTCTGAATATTTGAATGCTGAAAAACATAAAACAGTGTTATCTAGAGCAGAATCTTTAAAAAGATTAGAAGAAGCTAAATATGTAGTTGAAGGAGCTAACTTGGTTAGAAACGAATACGGTCATAAATTATTTGCAAACTTCTTCTTCTTTATTACAGGTTTCCACGGATTTCACGTATTTACAGGAGTATTAATTAATATCATCATTTTCTTTAATGTGTTATTAGGTACTTACGAGAAAAGAAAAAGTTACGAAATGGTTGAAAAAGTTGGATTGTACTGGCACTTTGTCGATTTAGTGTGGGTATTCGTATTTACTTTCTTCTATTTAGTATAATTTATAATAAAAGTATATCATGGCACACGCACACGAATCAAATACAAAAAGAATTTGGGTAGTTTTTGGAATTCTATCTGTAATTACTATCGTAGAAGTTTTATTCGGTATCTATAAACCAAAGGCATTGTTTTTTAACAATTTCGCTGGAATGAACTTGCTTAACTGGTTATTTATCATCTTAACTATTGTAAAAGCTTATTATATTACTTGGGCTTTCATGCACATGGAAGGTGAGAAAAAATGGTTTAGAAGATCAATCGTTTGGACAGTAGTTTTCTTAATCCTTTATCTATCTTTTATTTTATTAGTTGAAGGAAACTATGTTTTTGATGTTTACAAAACAGGTCATTTAAAGTGGATATTTTAACACTTGTTTCTATTATATAATCCCGATTTACATCGGGATTTTTTTACTTTTGTAGGAACAAAATAAGTTTCATATAATGAAAAATAAATTAGTCCTCATTTCACTTTTTATATTGCCTATCGCTATTTATCTAGTTTTTTCAACGGCATCTCACAATTCTCTTTTTTTACCAACAATTTCAAAGAACAACCAAGATATCCCATCCGATTGGACAAGTTTAGATGGTTCGAAAGAGTCTATGAAAGGTAAGATAACCGTTTTAGGTTTTGTTGGTGATAGTGTTATTGAAAATCGCGGTAACTTTTTTAATTTAAATCAGAAGATTTATAATAAGTACAAAGGCTTCAAAGATTTCCAAATGATAATGGTGGTTCCTTTAGGGAATGAAAAGAAATGCCAACAAATTATAGATGAATTAGCACCAATAACTGGCGATATGAAAGGATGGAGATTTGTTTTTTCAACTCCAGATAAAATTCAAGAATTCTATGATAGCTTTAAATTAATGGGACAATTGGATGAAAATAAAGGAACTCCTGCTGTAATTATCGTAGATAAAGAATTGAATCATCGCGGAAGAAAAGGTAAAAACAAAAAAGGTGAGGAGGAGTACAAAGAAAGTTACAATACTATTTCGGCAGCCGATTTACATAATGAAATGACAGATGATGTAAAAATCATTCTTCGTGAGTATCGTTTGGCGCTCAAGAAGAATAAAAACGAAAGAAAAGATGCTTTCCGTGATAACATCAAAGAGAATATTGAAAAACAAAAGTAATTTTCATGAAGAATAAATCATACATCGGAATTTCATTCATCGTTTTGATTTTTGGAATTTGGGCAGTACCAAAAATCATTGCTAAATTTCAAAAATCAGATTTGGTTGAAATTGGTCCAGTTCCAGCATTCAAATTAACGAATCAAGACAATAAAACAATTTCTAATGCGGATTATTTAGGAAAAGTGTTGTGGTAGAGTTTTTCTTCTCTACATGTCCTACGATTTGTCCTAAAATGAATGAAAGCATGTTGCAATTGCAAAACGAATTTTATGGGAATCCAAATTTTGGAATTGCTTCTATAACCATCGATCCTGCAAAAGACACCCCCCAAATATTGAAAGAACATGCTAATTTATTAGGAGTAAAACATTACAATTGGCATTTTTTGACAGGTGATAAAGAATACATCTACAGTTTAGCAAACAAAGGTTTTAACTTATACGCTGGAGAAAACAATAAAGTTGCTGGAGGATTTGAACATTCGGGTTTATTCGCTTTAATTGACAAAGACGGAAAAATCAGATGCAGAAAAGACGCACAAGGAAATCCAATTTTATATTACGATGGACTTGATGCTGCTGGAGTTGAAGCAATCAAAGAAGATATTAAAAAATTACTTGAAGAATAATTATGGAAAATAATATAGAAACAAAATATAACAAACTTATTGTTGTTTTATCAGTTGCAATTCCGGCTGTAGTAGCTTTGCTTTTTGGAGTGAATTTGAGAAAATTAGGGTATGATGTAGCACCTCTATCTTTCTTACCTCCAATTTATGCTACTATTAATGGATTAACCGCTGTAGTTTTAGTTGCTGCGGTTATCGCTATCAAAAATGGAAACAGAAAATTACATGAGAATTTAATGAAAGTTGCCATTGCTTGTTCAGTAGCTTTCCTTGGAATGTATGTAGCGTATCACATGACTTCAGATTCTACTAAGTTTGGTGGTGAAGGTGTAATTAAATACGTGTATTATTTTATCCTAATAACGCATATTTTATTATCAATTATTATCATTCCTTTAGTTTTAACTACTTATGTAAAAGCGTGGTCACAACAATTTGATAAACATAAAAAAATAGCAAAAATTACATTTCCTATTTGGTTATATGTTGCGGTTACTGGTGTAGTTGTTTATTTAATGATTTCTCCTTATTACGCAAATTAGATGAAAAAGTTTTTATTTGGAATCGTTTTTTTCGTCATCAGCATTTCTGCTCAAGCGCAATGTGCCATGTGTCGTGCTGCTCTTGAAAGCGAAGAAGGTGGTGTTAAAGCAGAAGCCGTAAATGATGGAATAGTATATTTAATGGCAATTCCATACATATTAGTTGGGGTTTTAGGTTATGCCATTTATAGATTAAAATACGGTAAGAAAAAAGAAATATAAAAAAAGTCGTTTCAATTGAAACGACTTTTTTGTTTTATTCTAATCCATCCACTTTAATATCCATTTTTCCACTAGTGGTAATAAAAGCAATAATGGCTTTATCCGTTAATTCAACTTTTTCGAATTCGAAATCATTGATAGTTCCATTTACAAAAACACCTTTCATAGGAGAATAGTTGGTTAAATAAGGTTTCATGTTTTGTTTGCCTTCTTCTAAGTTTCCTTTAATCGAATAGCGACAATTTGCTTGTATGCTTTTTAAAATAGTTCCATGTAATAACCAATTGGCCGATTTCATTAAAATGCTTTTTGTGTTTAAAACATATTCCATTTGATCAAAATAAATTTCTTTTGTAATAGGATTGTAATTCGGAATTCCCGATAAATAAATTGTACCATTAATACTTCCCAAAACATCTAAAGCAATAATCATTTTGCCATCTTTTTGCCATAAATCTACTTTTTGAACAGTGATTTTTCTACTTCCCGATGCAAATTCTTGTCCTTGAAAATTCTTAGTTACAATTTTACTTGCACTTTCAAATGTAGAAACCGCTACTACCGACACAGTTGTGTTGTCCGGAATTTTTTCAACTGGTTTCAATACAATTTTCGAAGCATCAAACCCGCTTTTTGGCTTTTGTCCCACCATAGTTTGCATGTTGCATTTTAATCCCATGTTCAACATGATTTTAGTTTTGTTAAGTTTGGCTTCCGTAACATATAACTCTAAAGGAACCATTTTAAACCAAGTTTCGTATTGTTCGCTTGTTAAAATAGGATTGCTTAATTTGTCTAAAGCGTCTAAAACATGAGGTTTAAAATCGCAGGTTTTATCGATAGCTTCATCAATTTTTTTCGAAATTTTCGATTTAAATAGGCTCAATGTGGGATTGATGATAAAAGTAATTGGAACGTTTTTTCCAGCTACCAAAATCGTAGGGCTTTCACTCCATTTAAAATCTTCTATTTTAGAAGTAGTGGTAAGTTTCCAATTGGTTAAATGCGTTTTGCTGTCTAAAGTTATGATTCCATTTAGATTGATTTCACGAGTGTCATTTAATCCCATAAAATCAGTTCCATATTTAAATTTTGCCCAAATTTTCAATGGAATAACTGATACTATATTTCCATCATTTTCACTTAGTTTAATTGGGGCTGTTTTCCAGATTTTCATTTCGGTTTTATCATCATTTAAGATAGAATCGTTAAATATTAATCCGGTTACATTTTTATTTAGTTGTTGTTCGAGTTCTTTCAATGTTATTTCAACAGGCATTGAAATAAAAGAAACTTTATTTTTAAAAACTACAGGGTTATCGTTTGAAGGTGCTGGTTTTATGGCATCAATTTTTTTTGCTGTACCACATGAAATGGTTAGAAGCAAGGTAAAAAGTAAGGCAAAAATTACAAGAAATGTTTTCATAGGAGATCTAATTTTTCGATGTAAAAGTAAAATTTTAATTGATATACTGTAACAAAATATTGAAAAAGAGGTCTTATAAGAAATGAGAATAAAAGCACATAAAATGATAACAAAAAAAATAGTTTTTTTTCTATTGTTGATAGGTTTTCAACTTTCGGCACAAAGTAAAAAATGGACTTTGGAAGAATGTGTAGATTATGCTATAAAAAATAATATTTCGATAAAGCAATCGGAATTGGATTTAAAAACTTCAAATATTGATAAACTTGAGGCAATAGGGGGATTTTTACCAACTTTAACTGCAAATGCTAATTACAGCGTAAATACGGGTGCAAGTATTAACCCTGTAACAAATCAATTTCAAAATCAAACATTTAAATCGTTTTCTGCTTCTGCAAATTCTGGCATAATGTTATTTAATGGTTTAGCAAACTGGAAAACCTTACAAAGAGCAAAATTAAATAAGATAGCAAATACATATCGTCTAGATAAAATGAAAGATGATATTGCTCTTTCAATTGCGAATTCGTATTTACAAATATTGTTTAATAAAGAACAATTGAAAGTTCAAAAAAATCAAAATTTAGTTACTAAAGAAAATATCAAAAGAACCCAAGAATTAATAGAAGCAGGTTCACTTCCTGCTGGAGATATATTCGAATTACAAGCTACAGATGCTACTCAAGAGCAACAAATTATTAGTACTGAAAATGCGCTTTTAATTTCTAAAGTTGCTTTGTGTCAAACTTTATTGTTAGAAGATTATGCTACGTTTGATATTTCAGATGAAGTGATTGATTTACCAATATCTAATATAACAAATGAAACTCAGGAGACTATTTTGGCTAAAGCTAAAGAATCGGTTAAAGATGTAAAAATAGCTTTATCAAATGTTGATGTTGCTAAAAAAGATGTCTCTATTTCACGTTCTTCTTACTTACCAACATTAACAGGTTTTGTTGGATATAATACTCGTTGGTCTGAAAGTACACCGTTTAATTTTGCAGATCAATTGTCATTGTTTGATGGAACAGCTGTTGGTTTACAGTTAAGCGTTCCAATTTTAAATGGATTTGCTACAAGAGGAAGAGTACAACGTGCTAAAATTAATCAAGAGCGTTCAGAGTTTCAATTGAAACAGGCTGAATTAGATTTAGAGCGAAATGTGTATCAGGCTTATAATGACGTTATTAATGCTAAAAAATCATTTGATGCCGCTCAAAAAACTTTAGAAGCTAGAAAACAATCTTTCAATTTTTCAAAAGAGCGTTATGAAGTAGGTTTAATGAATTCATTTGATTTTTCTCAATCTACAATAGCTTATGAAAACGCACAATCAGAAGTATTGAGAACTAAATACGATTACATTTTTAGAACCAAAATATTAGAATTCTATTTTGGAATTCCATTAATTAAAAAACAATAATAAAATATAAATACCTAGTCATGTCAAAGAAAACCATATTCATTTTATTAGGAAGTGCAATCGGATTAATCTTGTTATTAGTTGGACTTAAAAAAGGTGGTGTAATTGGAAATAACGATGAATCTAAGGTCGTTGAATTATCAAAAGTTGCTCAAACTACAATTGTAGAAACGGTTTCGGCAACAGGAAAAATCCAGCCAGAAATTGAAGTAAAAATATCATCTGAAGTTTCAGGTGAAATCATTGCTTTGCCAATTAAAGAGGGACAACAAGTTAAAAAAGGAGATTTATTAGTAAGAATCAATCCTGATTTATATGAATCTGGAGTAAATCGTTCTGTGGCTTCTATGTCAACTACAAAAGCTGGTTTAAGTCAAGCAGACGCTCAAGTTAAAGAAGCAAAAGCCAATTATGATCGAAATAAAAAATTATTCGAAAAAGGAATCATTTCAAAATCGGAATGGGATAGAATTGTATCGGCTTATGAAGTTGCGGTTGCCAATAAACAATCGGCTTATTACCAAGTGCAAAGTGCTTCGGCTACGGTTACAGAAGCAAAAGATAATTTAGGAAGAACAACTATTTACGCACCAGCAGATGGAACAATTTCGTTATTGAATGTAGAGTTAGGTGAAAGAGTTTTAGGAACGCAGCAAATGGCAGGAACTGAAATTTTAAGAATTGCGAACTTAAACAATATGGAAGTTGAAGTAGATGTGAACGAAAATGATATTGTAAAAGTTAACATTGGAGATTCTGCAAATATTGAAGTTGATGCTTATTTAAAAAGAGAGTTTAAAGGAATTGTTACGAGTATTTCAAATTCAGCAAGTTCTACTTTAACAGCAGATCAGGTTACAAATTTTAAAGTAAAAGTTAGAATTTTAAAAGAATCATACCAAGATTTATTAGAAGGAAAACCTCAAAATTTCTCTCCATTTAGACCAGGAATGACGGCTACAGTTGACATTATTACAAAACGTAAAGAAAACATTGTAGCTGTGCCAATTAGCGCAGTTGTAATTAAAGACGATACAACTTCGGTTAAAAAAGATATTGTTGCTGAGTTAGATAAAAAAGAGCAAGAACAAAAAGGAACGGCTCCAAAAAGTGATAAAAAATACGAATGTGTTTTTGTGAAAGTTGGAGATAAAGCAAAATTGAGAGTAGTTAAAACTGGAATTCAAGACGATACCAATATTGAAATTATTTCGGGTTTAAAACCGGGAGAAGAAATTATTATTGGACCTTACACAACGGTTTCAAAAGATTTAGTTTCTAATGATAAAGTTCGTGTTGAATCTGAAAAAGATAAAAAAGATAGTAAGAAATAGATTTCTTATGAGTTAATTTGGGTAGATAAGGCGTAGAAAACTATGCCTTATTTTTTTTACTGGTTTATCTTCTTAACTTTGCCTTTCAAAAAACCAAATATGGCTATTATTCTAAATATAGAAACCGCTACTAAAAATTGTTCTGTTGCTTTAGCAAAGGAAGGAAAAGCGATTGCATGCAAAGAAATTGCAGAGCAAAATTTTTCCCATGCCGAAAAATTACACGTTTTTATCGAAGAATTACTGGCTGAAAATAATTTACAATTTTCTGACTTGAATGCTATTGCGGTAAGTCAAGGTCCAGGTTCCTATACAGGTTTGCGTATTAGCGTTTCTTCGGCTAAAGGATTTTGTTATGCATTGAATATTCCAATGATTGCTATTGATACATTGCAACTTTTAGCAAAGCAAATTCAAATTGAAAACGGAATCATCATTCCAATGATTGATGCTCGCAGAATGGAAGTTTTTACGGCTATTTACGATAAAAGCTACAAGCAAATCAGAAATACGCAAGCTGAAATTATTGATGAAACTTCATATCAAGAAATTTCAGAAAAAATGCATTTGGTTGGCGATGGAACAGAAAAATTTAAAAATACATTAACCGGTGATAAATTTGTGTTTCATTCAGATGTGATATTTCCTTCGGCTAAACAAATGAGTGAATTGTCTTTTGATAAATACAAAAAAAGCGACTTTGTAGATGTCGCTTATTTTGAACCGTATTATTTAAAAGATTTCGTTTTAACTAAGTAACTTAAAGCCTTACTACAGATTTACTAAATTCTAGAATTTCAGAGGAAACTTTAGTGTAATCCGAATTGTTTGTCCAAACTTTTACCGTAAATATAACGTGAGCATCTGTTAATTCACTAATAATAATTTCCGGATTCGGATTTTGGATAACAAATGGATGTTTTTTTGCAAAATCAAGGATAGTGTTTTTAATCTCTGAAATATTTGAGTCATAGGCTGTTTTTAAGACTAAATCCACTCTTCTAATTCCTAATTGCGAATAATTTTTGATTTTTCCATTAGATAAAATTCCGTTTGGAATATAAATTACTTGATTTGTTACTGTAATTAATTTAGTAGAAAAAATAAGAATTTCGTCTACTTTTCCAGTTTCGCCATGTGCCTCTATCACATCGCCAAGTTTAAATGGTTTAAACAAAATAATCAAAATTCCACCTGCAAAATTAGAAAGTGAACCTTGAAGAGATAAACCAATAGCCAAGCCAGCAGCTCCTAAGATGGTAACAAAAGCAGAAGTTTCTATACCAAGTTTTGAAATTACAGTTACAAACAACAATACGCGTAATGTCCAAAATATAACGTTTCCAATGAAAGTTGAAAGTGTTAATTCAACATTTCGCTTAAGCATTATTTTTTTTGCTGCTTTTGTAATAAAGCTTGTAGCCCAAAGTCCACCTAAAAGAATTATAATGGCGACAATAAATTTTGGTGAGTACTCTAAGATTAATGTTTTAATGGTTTCGAAATAATTTTGAATTTCAACAGCTGCCATAATTTTTTTTGCAAAGATATTTATATATGGTTTTATTATAAAATAAATAGTAATCATTTCGGTATTGTTTGTCAGATTGTAGAAACTTCTAATGTTAAATTAAAGTTATGTGGCGGATTTAAAATAGAATATAAATACAAAATTGATAACATTAAATTAACGTAAATCTAAATTTCTTAAAGGAATTTTGCATCGAAATTAATTCATAAAAAAATGGAACAAATTTATATTATAATGTTAATCGCATTAGCTATTCTTGCAATTACCGATTTAATGGTAGGGGTGAGTAATGATGCGGTTAATTTCTTAAACTCGGCTATTGGTTCTAAGGCAGTTTCGTTTAAAACCATTATGATTGTTGCGAGTTTAGGAGTTGCTGTTGGAGCGCTTTATTCTAACGGTATGATGGAAATTGCGAGAAACGGAATTTTTACGCCAAGTATGTTTACTTTTAATGACGTAATTATCATCTTTTTAGCGGTTATGATTACAGATGTATTACTACTTGATGTCTTTAATACATTAGGACTTCCAACATCTACAACTGTTTCAGTTATTTTTTCTTTATTAGGAGCTTCTGTAGTGCTAGCTGTATACAAAGTATATGTAAGTGGTGATGGTTCTGGTAATATTGGGAATTATATTAATTCAGAAAAAGCTTCAGAAATTGTATATAGCATTTTACTTTCAGTTGCCTTGTCTTTTGCACTTGGTTCGTTAGTTCAATATGTGTCAAGGTTGATTTTTACATTTCACATTGAAAAAAGATATAAATATGTAGCGGCTCTTTTTGGAGGAGTAGCTATGACAGCAATTACTTTTTTTATTTTAGTAAAAGGATTAAAATCAATAACATTTGTTCCTTCTGAGGTAAAAGATTTTATAAAAGAAAACCCATTAACAATTATTGGTTATTCTTTAATTTTATGGACAGTAGTTTGCCAATTATTAATTAGTGTTTTCAAGTATAGTGTTTTTAAGTTTATTATCATAGTAGGAACATTTGGTTTGGCATTAGCTTTTGCTGGTAATGACTTAGTAAACTTTATTGGAGTTCCAATTGCAGCTTATCAAGCATATGAAATTTGGGCAGGACAAAGTGTAGGAGCTACTGAGTTTATGATGTCAGATTTAGAGAAAGAAAATTTACCAGCGCCATTTATCTTTTTAGCATTAGCTGGTTTGGTTATGGTTTATACATTATGGACTTCTAAGAAAGCAAGGACTGTAATTGAAACAGAGCAAAATTTATCACGACAAGGTGAAGGAAATGAAAAATACAATGCAAATAATTTATCTAGAAACATTGTTCGTGGTTTTATGTATTTAGGGAATGTTATTAGTTTTATTCTTCCTAAAGCACTTCAAAAAAAGTTAGATGCTCAATTTATTCAACCAGAATATACAGGAAAAAGAGATGAGCAGCCTATGTTTGACATGGTTCGTGCATCGGTAAATTTAATTGTAGCTTCTATTTTGATTTCGATTGGTACTTCTATGAAGTTGCCTCTTTCAACAACCTATGTAACTTTTATGGTAGCGATGGGTTCGTCTTTTGCTGATAGAGCCTGGGATAGAGAGAGTGCTGTATATCGAGTTGCTGGAGTATTCAATGTAATTGGAGGTTGGTTTGTAACCGCTATGGCAGCATTTTTATCCTCTGCAATTATTGCGTATATTTTGTTTATCGGTGAAGTATTTGCTTTCTTTGCTTTTATGATTATTGTGGCGATTTTCTTTTACAGAAGTAACCAAATTCATAAAAAGAAAGTTAAAGAGGAAGAAGAAATTAAGAAACTAAGAAAAGAAGATATTGTAACATTAAAAGAAATGATTACAGAAAGTTCTTCTCAAATTTCAAAAGTTTTAAGAAAAACAAGTGGATTATATTCTAGGGTAATTGATAACTTAGGTTTACAGGATTTAGCTAAACTTAAAGAAAATAAGAAAGCACTTAAGAAACTTGAAAAAGAAATTGATGAATTAAAGAGTAATGTTTTTTACTTTATCAAAAATTTAGATGAAAATTCTGTAGAAGCTAGTAAGTTCTATATTTTGATTTTAGGATATTTACAAGATATGGTTCAATCGTTAGAGTTTATTACGACTAGCAGTCATTCGCATGTAAATAACAATCATAAGAAATTAAAATTTAATCAAATTAGAGATCTTAAAACGGTTGATGCTCAACTACAAGAATTATTCGGACGTTTAGAAGAAAGTTTTAATTCAGAAGATTTCTCTAAATTAGATGAAATACTTAAAGACAAAAAGGCATTTTTAGATACGGTTTCAGAATTAATTACAAAACAAATTACAAGAATTAGAACTACAGAAACTAGTCCAAAAAACAGTAAATTGTATTTTGCTTTACTTTTAGAAACAAATGATTTGATAAAATCTATTATGAATTTATTAGAATTGTTTAAAGAGTTTAATCAACAAAACAATAAGAGATAAAAAAAGAGCCGAAATGCACTGCCCCCAAAAAGTTAGA
>NZ_DITB01000003.1 GCF_002422095.1 Flavobacterium sp. UBA6195 | reverse complement strand
TTTTTTGAAGCTCTTTCTAATCGATCATTCATTGAAACTCCCAAACTATATTCGGGTAAACGTTCTGCTATAATGACATCTAAATTCATTTTATCTAACTGATGCATGGCATTATATAATTGGGAAGCCGCTACTTGTAAATCGCTTTCTTCAGATAAAACAATTTGATAATTAGAATCATAGTGCGAAACATAAGAGTCAAATAAAAGCAGTCCTACCTTTTTATCGGAGTACCACTCTAATTCTTGTTGCACATTTCTTGTCAATATAAAATCAGTTTTAGGAGCATAATGTTTTAATAGCATGCCCGGAACAATAGTTTTTTTTTCTTTTTTATTTACCAAAGAAACAGTTCCTGCAGTTTTTTCAATTTCTTCAAGGGTTAAAGCTCCTAATCGATAAACTATAACTTTATTATCTTCAAAACCCACAATTGTAGATTCAATACCTGCAGCACATTCTCCTCCATCTAAAACCATATTGATTTGATTTCCAAAGTATTTTTCAACATGCTCAGCGCTTGTTGGACTAATACTAGTAAAAGGATTGGCACTTGGTGCTACCAAAGGAAAATTTATATAATTCAAAAGCTCTAAAGCTACGGCATGATTAGGAACTCGCACTGCCACTGTATCTTGATTTGCTGTTACTAAATCTGGAATATGTGGTTTCTTTTTTAAGATTAACGTTAATGGTCCAGGCCAAAAAGCATTGGCTAATTCATAAGCCATTGGTGGAATTTCTTGCGCAACCTGTTCTATATCTTCAATTCCTTTAATATGAACGATTAAGGGATTAAAAGTAGGACGCTTTTTTACGTCAAATATTTTATGAATGGCTTCGGTTTCAAAAGCATTTCCTGCCAATCCGTAAACGGTTTCGGTTGGAAAACCTATGATTCCATTTTCATTAAGATGCTGAACTGCTAAATTAATATCTGTACTTATCATTATTTCTTTTATGGGTTACAAAAATCGCAATACATTGGGTCTTCAGTTTTCTTCCCATTCGGATACAAAACTTTAGATTCGAAATTACAATGTTGACATTGGTAAATATGAGCCGATGTAGAGCGTGTTGGCATTGAACAGCTACTACATAACAAACCGGCTTCGGTACCAACCACACCAAAGCCGGGGTAATTACATTCAGGGCAAACCGAGTGCAATTTGTTAATTAACTTTAAACAAACCTCTTTTATAATTTGCATTCGCGTGGGGTTTTGCATGGCTCGCATATCGGTTTCAATATAACAACCACCACCAGAAGCAATAATCGTGTCGAATATTTTTTCGGCTAAATCATAATTTGACACCCCTTTATATATTTTACTCCAATTTTCACTAGCATCTTTTAAAATAACACCATGTGAAGGGAATTGAACTTTATCTAAGAAAACCTTTAACTCTGCTTTGGTACTAACTTCACTACAATCAAAATTGGTATCCAAACTCAAAACTCGTTCTACAATTTCTAACTTATTTTTTTGATCAATTAACATGATAAATTCATCGTTTGCTGGAGCAAAAAAAACAGTAGGATGATTTCCAAACGAACCTTCAGTTGCTACTGCTAAATCAAATCCTTCCGATTGCATACCTTCCCAACATTTTTGTCTTAACGTTGTTAAAGGATTATCTTTTCTAGCAATTTCTCCTGAAAAAGTACCTAAACTATCGGTATCAAAATCTTTTACTACAAAACAAGTTACACCAAGAACTGCTTCTAATAAAGGAGCTATAACTTCTTCTTTCTGATGTTTCGTTACAATAAGCAATCGACGGCCAGAAAAAAGATTGGGTTTAGTCTTCATATTCGATTTCAATGAACGATTTTATTTTTAGTTTTTTATTACGTCCTTTAGCTTCATCCAATATTGCTAAAATATGGCCTACACTTTCACGTAATTGTTCTATTCGATGTAATGCTTTTTCATCATCTTCGCCAAAACGAATTTGAGAACTAAAATTTTGCACTTTATTAAAATTTATATTTTTGTTACACATATCTAGTAAGATTTCGCGTGCTTCAATCGAATCAAACTTACCGTTAATTAGATTAATTTTTTTCAGGGTTTCCATAAATAATGTTTGTTAGATTATTAATTAAACGAATTATGGTTAACAGTACCAAAACGGCTAATCCCGCAAAGAGTTCTTGGTGGATAATGTTAGGTGTTGCTATCATTTTATAAATAAGTACCGATTCAATTATCACGCACAAAATCAAAACGAGTTGTATAGTTATTTTTTTCATAGTTAAGTTTAACCTTATGAGTTAATTACAAGTGCAAATTTTAAAATTATTATTTATATATTTTTATTTATATTTGCTATACATTATATAAAATATTTTTATGAATTATACTTTAAACCAGTTACGTATATTCTTGAAAGTAGTACAAAATCAGAGTGTTACTAAGGCATCAGAAGAGTTACATTTGACCCAACCTGCGGTATCTATTCAATTAAAAAATTTTCAAGATCAATTTGAAATTCCGCTCACTGAAGTAGTGGGAAGAAAAATATATGTAACTGATTTTGGGAAAGAAATTGCCGAAGCAGCGGAACAAATCTTACAACAAGTCAGCACTATTGATTATAAAACATTAGCCTACAAAGGACAGCTTTTTGGAAAAATCAAAATTTCAGTAGTTTCTACTGGAAAATATGTGATGCCGTACTTTTTGGCTGATTTTTTAAAAATGCATCCCGGAGTAGAATTAGAAATGGATGTAACCAATAAGAATAAAGTGGTAAAAAGCTTGCAAAACAATGAAGTAGATTTTGCTTTGGTTTCCATCCTACCTGAAAAAATGAAAGTAGAAAAAATCAATTTAATGCAAAATAAGTTGTTTTTAGTGGGCAATACAGAAGAAGATTTTACCAAGAAAAAGAAAATTGAAGCTATTTTAGAAAACCGTCCTTTGCTGTTTAGAGAAAGTGGATCAGGAACACGCCAAACTATGGAGCGTTTCATCGAGCAACATGATTTAAAGATTAGCAAACGTATGGAATTAACTTCAAATGAAGCCATAAAGCAAGCTATTTTAGCTGGCTTAGGATATTCAATTATGCCTTTGATTGGAATTCGTAAAGAAATACAAAACAACGACTTACAAATTATTCCATTAAAAGGATTGCCTATAAAAACCAATTGGAGTTTAATCTGGGTAAAAGGCAAAAACCACAACCCAGCTGCCCTAGCCTATTTGGAGTATTTAAAAAAGGAAAAAGAAGCCATTATTCATTCCAAATTTAGTTGGTATGAGACGATGTAAAATTATTTTGAATGATACTTGACAAAGAAATAAAGAGCTACATTTTCATCAACCTTTCTTCAAACCAAATTTTTTCATACTCAATTGAAGGTAGACCGTGTTTTTTCCTTCTTTCATTTATTATTTTAACCAGAGATGGATTGTTTTTAAAATCATGATTAAACGTAATAAAATAAAAGAATGAATCTTTACTATTCTTAGTATAATACCTGTCAATTAAATGAGCGTAATCTTTTGGCAAACACTCCCCTTTTTTAATGAGATTTGGTAGAATTTGATTATAAAATTGAAAACTTTCCTCTGAACTTGTAAAATGGTTTAATAAAACTTCAACTCCTAAATCAACTTTTCTCTCGTCTTCATTTAATTTTCTGAAGCTTCCAACATTCTTGAAATTAGGGTAACTAATTACATTTATCATTTGTCGTAAAATTGAATCGTTCTGTCTATCAATTTTAGCAACCTCGTCCCAATTTAGTGGTTTTTGATTTCTAACTTTTTGATCATTTAAATTCATTGTTGTCAGTTGATATCTATAAAAAGTATCTATTTTTGAACTATATTGTTTTTGCCATTTTTCTATGTCTTTTTTTGATTTTTTAAAACGCGAAGCCAGCACTTGCAACAAAGTATCTTTTTCTATATTTCCATAAGTGTAGCCATAATTGGCAACTATTTTTTTGAATTCTTTTTTAAAGCTTTTATCTTTTTTTGCTAATAAACCTGACTTTATATAGTTTTCAAATTCAAAATATAACGGCATATTTATAGGTTCGTAGTATTTAAAAAGACTATCATACTTTTCATAAGCTAACGAATAATTTTTTACAAGAAATAAACTATCTGCCTCGTATACTTTTAGATAGTACGGAATGTAATTTGAATTTTTATCTCCAATTTTCTGATAACTTTTACAAGAGATTAGAGAAATAGAAACAAATACAAATAATACTTTTAACATAATTATATTTTTAACAAGACAAGACATCAAACTTCAAAACATTTTTTATTTAACATATTTAACTTTTAAATCTATATTAATTCTATCTAAAAACTTACCTCTAGAATCATGTCCCATGTACGATTTAAATTTCCAATTTCCTGAATTTCAATACCTAATCCAACTCTCCCAGCTCCCGTGCGAATCCCTTCGCGTGGTTCTACAATTTAAAATTTTGAAAAACACAAACATTATCTAATAACCCTTTTTCACCTGCATAATCTGCAGCACTACTATACTTATAATCTTCTGGTCTAAAAACAATTCCTTCTTCAACTGGGTTATTGTGAATGTAATCTATTTTTTGTTGAATTACTTCATTACTCCATAATTCAATTGGTTTGTTATCGTGTCTCCAAAACTGATAATTGGTTGCATTGGAACTTTTTTCTGCTTCTTTTTTAAAATAATCTAACAAAAATTCTTTTCTACTTTCTCTTGGATTTTCTTGTATGACTTTAATTACGTTTCTACTTGTAAACCTTTTAAAATCTCCTAATAAAAGTTCAGGTTTTTGATTTTCTATGCTTCTAAAAATTAAATGCATATGATTTGTCATTATGCACCAAGCATGAATCTCCATTCCCTTTTTTTGCTGACAAAATTCTAAACTTTCTAAAAGTAAATCTTTATACTCATTTCTTGTAAAAACATCTAACCAACCTACCACAGCAAAACTTACAAAATATAGTCCCTCTGGATTATGGAATTTATAATTTCTACTCATGCTTGTTTTTTTATCAAATATAATAAAAATCTGTTTTATTTAGAACCACGCGAAGGGATTCGCGCGGGAGCGGGGGCACGGAAAGCATTTCCGCGCTATCGTTGCGGTGATATATCCGAGAGGTCGGGGTTACGAGAAGTTACAGTTGTAGAATTACAAAAGCTAACTAAACTTTTTAATTTGACTGCTGACCAAATTCTAAATTATGATGAAAATCTAATTCCTAAAGAAGTTGTAATTGAAGATAAATCTACAATTGAACAAATGCAACTATTACAGCAGTTAGACGAAGACGACAAAACAACAGTCTTTAAAATCATTGATAAAATGCTGACCACTAAAAAATTCAAAGATTTCTTCAATAAAAATGTAGCTGCACTATAAAACAAAACCCAGCAATTTGCTGGGTTTGTCTTACTTTGTGGGTACGAGTGAGATGATTGCAATAGCAGGGTCAGATTATAGAACTAAATTTTAAACACTATTCATTTTTTAACATAAATTGATATTTTTTTTGATTTTTTTTCAAAAAAGTAAATCTTTCCAAAATAACAACCCAATAAATAAAACTTTCCTTTTCTATTTAATTCAATGTTAGGCCATTCTTTTTTTTGTTCAAATTCGAGAAAAACAACCTCAGATTCTTTTAAAATAAAACTATACTCATACGATATGGGGTCACCTAACTCTATACCATCTTCCCACATCCATAACCCTTTAACTCTTTGAGGCATCCAAGTATATCTATCAACAACAAATAGAATGGCTAAAAGAATTAAACAAAATTTTATTATTCTTTTCATATCATAAATTTATCTTTTAACATCTGGTAATTTAACATCCGGAGATTTCGGCTTCTCTCTACCTGACTGCTGACTAAATCCAATTAAGACACCATTTTTAAAAATCGACATTGGATTGCTTTTTGACGGATGACGTAACATAGAAGACAATCTGTCCATATATCCTTTAGAACTACCAACCATATATGTCGGTACACTATGAATACCATTTGCAATATTATCAGTAGTCAATCTAGCGTTAGAATATATTGAAGGCCACGACCTAGTTGTTTGCCCCCATACCATCACATTCTTCATATTGTCTTGACCAGACAATAATTGCGCAAATGATTTACCGAATTTTGTTTCATCTTCACTATCAGTTCGCCCAGTTCGACATCCATAAAAATTTGCCGTAGCATTGCTACTCCAATTAAAATCGATTTTACTCCAGTTTTCAACAGACAATTGGTCTGCTGGACCACTTGCATTTTCTCTGAAAGGACCTGAATTACCACCATGTGACCATAAACTAAATTCAGCTGTTTTACCAAAAGTATCCTTATTGGTAGCAATATCATTTTCTATGTTTGATTCTAAATTATCCATATTATCTATGCCTCTCATAATCAAAATATCATCAGAACCTGTTTCACCACTATTAATAAAATCAATAGCTCTTGTCAAAGCAGCATTCATAAACATTTCATCAGCTGCTTTATCCCTTTTTCCATCTTTATGATTATTATTCAAGAAGTAATGTAAGTATATATCTTCTCCATATGGGTCAATAAAATAAACTGGATTATTTAAAGTATAATTATATGTTGAACAATCAAAATACTTTTCAGCTTTCGGGTCAATATTCATCCATCTACCTAAAGCAGCATCATAATTTCTCGCTCCATAATCATAAACATTAAGCCCCAACTCATCCTGCAACTCCTTTCCATTGTACTGATACTTATAACTAGTAATAGACAAAGGCGGTACGGGCTTAATTTTTAAAACTTCGGCTTCTTTTGTGTACATCATTTTATCAGAATTATAGC